>JBILST010000131.1:0-6406 GCA_044371865.1 Flavobacterium sp. | reverse complement strand
CAATTGTACTAATGAATTAAACGAATTCCCAGAAGGTTCATAACCCACGCGTTCCCACAAATCGTTTCCAATTTTAGAAAAAATAAGCGAAGTTGTAATGACTTTTGAAATACTTTGAATCGAAAATTTCTCCAAAGCATCGCCTTTTATAAATACATTTTGATGTTTATCCACCAATGCAATTCCGTACTTATTAGTATCAATTTTCGCTAATTCAGGAATGTAATCGGCTACTTTTCCAATGTTTTCAATTTGGATGACTTCGGTGTAAATTCCATCTAAAATATCTTGAAATGCCATAAATCTAATTTTGGTAAAAGTAATTAAAATCATTAGAGTTACAATTCATCCTCAAAAAATGACAGTTGGGTTATTTCCAATTTTATTATTGGTTTTTCAGCAGCAACTTTGCTTCATCAAAATCAACTAAAATGAAATCAATTCTAACTTTATTAATCGTTTTAACATCACTAATTTCTTTTGGGCAAACCGAAATCAAAGGTCAAATCATCGATGAACAAGGAATGCCATTTTCGGGCGCCAATGTTTTTGTAATTGGAACTTATGATGGAACTACTTCAGACGAAAAGGGAAATTTTAGTTTCACAACATCGGCTTCGGGAAATCAGCAATTACAAATTAGCTTTTTGTCGTATGAAACGATAATTTATGATTTTGTGGTAGAAAAATTTCAATCAAAAGTTTTTACTATTAAAGAAAGTCTCAATACTTTAAATGCTGTCGAAGTTACTGCCGGAACGTTTAAAGCTGGTGACAATAGCAAAGCAACGGCTCTAAAACCGTTAGATATTGTAACAACAGCTGGTTCAGCTGGGAATATCATTTCAGCATTAGAAACTTTGCCAGGAACACAAACCGTTGGTGAAAATGGAAGATTGTTTGTTCGTGGTGGAGAAGCAGATGAAACCCAAACGTATGTAGACGGAATTCGCGTAGGGCAACCTTATGGAGCAAGTGCCAACAATGTGCCGACAAGAGGTAGATTTTCACCTTTTTTGTTTAGTGGAATTACATTTTCTACGGGTGGTTATAGTGCGGAATTTGGGGATGCTTTATCGAGTGTTTTATTATTAAATACAATTGATGAACCGACTCAAAACCAAACGGATATTTCAATTATGACGGTTGGAGTTGGATTAGGGAAAACTAAAAAATGGGAGAAAAGTTCGTTTACATTTAATACGAGTTACATCAATTTGGCACCGTATCAATTGGTGGTTCCACAGAATTTAGATTGGAATAAACCTTATGAAACCTTAGCCGGAGAAAGTGTTTTTCGATATAAATTTAAAAACGGAATTTTAAAAGTCTACGGAGCTTTTGATTATTCTACCTTCGATTTGAATCAAAAAGATGTCAATTTTGAGGAGAAAATTCGCTTTGATTTGCAAAATAATAACTTCTATTTCAATACCTCGTATAAAGGTTATTTGAATGATAATTTACAACTTCAAACCGGATTTAGTTATGGGTATGCACATAATAAAATCGGGATTTCTGATGATAAAGTTGCGAATAACGAACGAACATTGCATACTAAATTCAAACTTAGAAACTCATTCTCAAACCGATTCAAATTGAGTGTTGGTGCTGATTTGTTTCACACGAATTTTGATGAGAATTTCAATGTTTTCGGTTATGGCTATCAAAATAATTCCATTGCTTTTTTCTCTGAAGCGGAAGTTTTATTGTCAAGAAAAGTAGCTTTTAATGTTGGATTACGTTCTTCAAATGCTTCGGTTGTTGATGAGTTTACAGTGGAGCCGAGAGTTTCTTTTGCTTATAAAGTGGCAGAAAATAGTCAATTTTCTTTTGCTTATGGAAATTTCAATCAAACTGCACGTCAAGATTACTTGAAATTCAATGCTAATTTAGATTACGAAACCACTTCCCATTACATTTTAAATTATATGTACAACAAGCAAGGAAGAATGTTTCGTGCAGAAGCGTATTTTAAGGATTATAAAAATTTAGTAAAATACGATGGAACGCAAGCTAATTTTGACAGTAATTACAATAATGAAGGTTTTGGTTATGCAAAAGGGTTGGATTTATTTTGGAGAGACAGCAAAACCATCAAGAATTTAGAGTATTGGATTTCGTATTCGTTTATTGATTCGGAACGTGATTTTAGAAATTATGAAACTCAAGTTACGCCTTCGTTTGTTGCGAATCATAATTTTTCGGTGGTAACAAAATATTGGGTTGATAAATGGAAATCTCAAATTAGTGCAACGTATTCTTATAATTCAGGAAGACCTTATGATAACCCAAATGTTGCTGAATTTATGTCTGAAAAAACAAAATCATTTAACAATTTAAGCTTGAGTTGGGCTTATTTATTATCGCAACAAAAAATATTATTTTTCTCAGTAACCAATGTTTTAGGAACCGAAAATGTATTTGGTTATCAATATGCCAACACACCAACAATTTCAGGACAATTTCAGCGACAAGCCATTTCACAAGCAGCCGATCGATTCATTTTTGTAGGTTTCTTTTGGACTATTAGCGATAATAAAAAGACGAATAATTTGGATAATTTATAGGCTGGATGATGGAAGTTGGATGATAGAAGAAATGAATTATTACTTAAATCTACAATTCATCATTAAAAATCTACAGTTCGGTAAGTATAAGTTTTAAAAGAATTAAATCTGACGGAAATTTGAATCATCAAAATAAAACAACATATAAATCAATTTCAATAACAAAATCAATTTCAATAACAAAATCAATTTCAATAACAAAATCAATTTCAATAACAAAATCAATTTCAATAATTAAACAATAGAAATCATGACAAAAATTATCACTATCATCGCATTATTTGTAGCTTCAGTAGTAAGTGCTCAAGGACAATTTGAACAAGGAATGGGCAAAGCGTTACAAACTTGGAAAGAAGGAAAACCAGCAGAAGCGGTTGCGCAATTAGAACGAATTGCTTCGGTTGAAAAAACAAACTGGTTACCAAATTATTACATTGCATTAATAAACACCACGCAAGCTTTTAGTGAACAGGACAAAACAAAAATGTTATCTTTAATTGAATCGGCTCAAAAGGCACAAGACGTTTGTAATAGTTTAGCTCAAGAAAATCCAGAAGTACTAGTTATGCAAGCTATGATTCATACTGCTAGCATAGTTTATGATCCTATGACAAACGGACAAAAATTATCGGGTGATGTGATGTATATTTTGAACAAAGCTTACAAAATAGCTCCTGAAAACCCGAGAGTTGTATTTCAAAAAGCTTCTTTTGAAATTGGTATGGCGCAATATTTCGGTCAAGATACGAAACCAATGTGTGCTCAAATTGAAAAAGCAATCGAACTTTTTGCTACTTTTAAGCCTGAAACCGCTTTGCATCCAAGTTGGGGATTAGATAGAGCACAAGCTGAACTAAAAAACTGTAAATAAATCAATTATGATTGACAAGTTAATTCAACAATTTCCGAGAGCTACATTTATAATGCTATTAGTATTTGTAGTTTTAATTGTCATAAGATTACTATCAGGAGATGTAATAGGTTTTAATGAAGGATTAGCCTGGCAATTTTTCTATACCATGCTTTACGGATATACGCTTTATTATTCCAATGCTGTTATATTTATTAAATTAGATGATATTTATCAAACCGATAGATTTTCCAGAAATAGAATTGTTATTGGTTTTGCTCTTTCCTTTATTATTTCTGTAATTGTAATTTTTCTGCTTCGAATTGTTGAAGATGTAGTAATTGAAGGAAATAGTATTCAACAATTTTTAGCGAATGAAAAGCCTTCAAATTATATAATTTCAATAATAATTACGTTTGTTGTAACCTTAGCCATTCACGCGATTTATTTTTATAAAGCCTATCAAGAAAACAAAGTCAAAGAACAAAAAATTATTGCAGGAACGGCTTCGGCACAATTTGAAAGTTTAAAAAATCAAATAGATCCACATTTTTTGTTCAATAGTTTGAATGTGTTGAGTTCGTTAATCGAAGAAAATCCCGAAAGTGCTCAAAAATTCACAACTTCGCTTTCCAAAGTATATCGCTATGTTTTGGAGCAAAAAGACAAAGAATTGGTTTCTGTAGCAGAAGAATTAAAGTTTGCAAAAACCTATATGAATTTACTAAAGATGCGATTTGAAAACAGCATCACATTTGAAATTCCGGAAGGTTTTGATAATGAAGAAGCAAAAGTAGTTCCATTATCATTGCAATTATTATTAGAGAATTGCATCAAACATAATGTAGCTAGTGAAACAAAACCGCTTCATGTAAAAATTAGTATCGAAAATAATCAGTTGGTCGTAACAAATAATCTTCAAAAGAAAGAAGTATTATCAGACCGAAAAGGCGTTGGATTACAAAATATCGTTAATCGATACGCTATATTAACAAAAAGAACCGTTTTGGTAGAAGAAAATGAGCAAGAATTCAAGATTTTTCTACCCATTTTAACCAAACAAATTACCATCATGGAAACACAAAATATATACAACGAAAACTTAGCTTATCAACGAGCAAAAGATAAAGTAGAACAACTAAAAGGATTTTATGGCAATTTAATTTCGTATTGCATCGTAATTCCGGTTTTGATAATTATTAATTTACAATCTTCAAATAATTTTCAATGGTTTTGGTTCCCAATGTTGGGTTGGGGAATGGGATTAACATTCCACGCATTAGAAACTTTTGGATACGGAAAATCGTGGGAAGAACGTAAAATCAATGAATTAATGAACAAAGAAGATAACAATTCTAAAAACTGGAAGTAATTATGGAAACAAATCAATTCGACATCAAAAAATACGAAAACGCAAAAAAACGCGTAAAAGAAATCAAAGGATTTTACAGCCATTTAGCAAGTTACATTCTCGTAATTTCATTTTTAGCCTTCATCAATCTTCGTTTTTCACCAGAACACATTTGGTTTTATTGGCCTATGTTAGGTTGGGGAACCGGTTTGTTTTTTCATGCTGTTGGCGTTTTTAATATCATTCCGTTTTTTGGAAAAGATTGGGATGACAAAAAGATTAAAGAGATAATGGAAAAAGAAAAAAACACAAAATGGGAATAATTTTAGTAATCAGTGTTCAGTATTTAGTGTTCAGTTAAAATTAAACCTAAAACCTAAAACTTGAAACTTGAAACAAAAATAAAATGAATACACAAGACGAAATCAAATATCAAGAAGCTTTAAAACGAGTTAAAAAAATTAAAGGCTTTTACACACACGCAATTGTATATGTTTTTGTTAACATAATGATCGTTTTTCTTAATGTTAAGAACTTAGATCCAGGCGAAACTTATTTTCAGTTTAAGAATTTTATGACGGCATTTTTCTGGGGAATTGGTTTAGTAGCACATGGTTTTTCGGTTTTTGTACCTAATTGGATTATGGGACAAAATTGGGAAGAGCGTAAGATTAAGGAATTCATGGAGAAAGAAAAGAACAATCAAAATCAGTGGAATTAGTATGAATATTATCATCATTGAAGACGAAAAACCAGCTGCAAGATTATTACAACGTAAAGTTGAAAAATTAGGTTTGCAAGTAAATACGATGTTACATTCTGTAGAAGAATCGATTACTTGGTTTCAAAACAATCAACATCCCGATTTGATTTTTTTGGACATTCAATTGTCTGATGGTTTGTCGTTTGAGATATTTGAGCAAATAGACATCAAAAGTGCTGTGATTTTTACCACTGCTTATGATGAATATGCATTGCGTGCTTTCAAATTAAACAGTATTGATTATTTATTGAAACCCATTGATGAAGAAGAACTTTCAATTGCAATTTTAAAATTCAAAAATCAATTTCAAAAAAACACGATTTCGAGTTTAGATTTTGAAGCGATTAAGCGCATGTTAGTCAATCCAGTGGAAAAGGAATACAAAAAGCGTTTTTCTGTGAAAATTGGGCAACAATTAAAAGTCATTTCAATTGAAGAAGTAGAATGTTTTTACAGCGAAAACAAAGGAACGTATATTCACACCTTGGATAATCGTGATTATTTAATTGATTCGACTTTAGAAGTTTTAGAAGCAGAAATCAATCCAAAAGAATTCTATCGCGTAAGCCGAAAATTCATTGTTCCATTGAAAGCGGTGAAGGAAATTCAAGTGTATTCTAATTCAAGATTAAAAATCATTTTACCAACTTACAAAGACGATGAGGTAATTGTAGCTAGAGAACGCGTAAGTGATTTTAAAGAGTGGATTGGTTAATTAATCATAGTTTTTCGAATTCCAATAAGCACAAAAATCAATAGGGAATAAATAATAAAGAAGGGAGCGATTAATTCAATCCATCCTAAAGGTAACATAAAAGCAATAATTAATAATTGAAAGCCTAATCCATAAAGTGAAAGTAAAGTCATGAACC
>JBILST010000010.1:0-21353 GCA_044371865.1 Flavobacterium sp. | reverse complement strand
TAAAGCCGGTTTTAATATATTGGCTGCATCCATAGCTCCTTCGCCACCGCCTGCACCCACAAGCGTGTGGATTTCATCAATGAAAAGAACAATATCGCCTTCGGCAGAAGTTACTTCTTTAACTACGGCTTTTAATCGTTCTTCAAATTCACCTTTGTACTTTGCGCCTGCAATCAAAGCACCCATATCTAATGAATAAACGATTTTATCTTTTAGATTTTCAGGAACATCGCCATCTACAATTCGGTGTGCTAAACCTTCAGCTATGGCTGTTTTACCAACACCTGGTTCACCTACTAACATTGGATTGTTTTTGGTTCGGCGCGTTAAAATTTGTAACACTCTACGAATTTCTTCATCACGACCAATTACAGGATCGAGTTTGCCGCTTTTAGCTTGTTCGTTGAGGTTTTTGGCATATTTATTCAGTGAATTGTAGGTTTCTTCCGCCGAAGCCGAAGTTACGCGTTCACCTTTGCGCATTTCGTCGATAGCGGCTTGCAAACCTTTTTCAGTTACACCTTGATCTTTTAAAATCTGTGCTACTTTACTTTTTGATTTAAAAATAGCTAAAATTAAATGTTCAATGGAAACGAATTCGTCGTTCATTTTTTTAGCAATGATTTCGGCCTCGTTTACTGTAGTTCCAGCTTCACGAGAAAACATGATATCGCCACCAGAAACTTTTGGAAAACTTTGAATTGTACTATCTAATACTTTTTTGAAAAGCTCCACATTAACGTTGAGTTTTTTCAAAATGAACGGAGTTACGTTTTCGTCCACTTCCAAAATTCCTTTAAAAAGGTGTTCGTTTTCAAGCTGTTGTTGCCCAAAACTTTGTGCAATTTGCTGTGCTTGTTGCAGAGCTTCTTGCGATTTGATTGTGAATTTATTGATGTTCATTTTCTAAATTATCTTTTTAGTTTGTTGCTTATGTACGGAATTGTTCAATATGTATACCAATGTGAAAAATCGGTCAAAATGACTGGTTTTAAATGATTTTACATTTAAAATAATGTCAAAATGACTTAAAAAGTGTCTAATTTGGTTTATTCTGATACTTCAAGGCATAAAAAAAGACAGTATAAACTGTCTTTAATTTTATAAGTAAAAATTACCTTCTAAACTTATTATTGGTAATAATGCCTTTTAGTTTTGCTTTTAAATCTTCACCAGTATCATAAACCATTTGTTCGTTACTTGGAAAAGGAACGGCTCTGCGGTTAAAATATTGGTGATAATTTTCTTCACAAGCGCGTTTGTCACCGTTGTAATTTGCATAGATGTAGTCAAAAATAAATTCACTAGTTACTGGAAATGCATTAATTAATTGGTTACTTCTAAAATCGATATAATCCACTTTTGCGGTTACTTGGCACGATTTGAATTGTGTAAATTCGTAAATACTAACCGTGATGGTTTTCATGTTATCTACTTTAATCGGATTGCCTAAACTATCTTTTACTACATTTCCGTTGGCATCTAAAAGTGTTTTAACCCCATCTTTGATTTGTTTTTCTTTTACAAATTGTTTTTCTTTTACTTGTTCTGGCGAAATATTGATTTGTCTAAAGTTTACAATCATACCAAAGTCATAATTAATGCCTTTTTGTTTGTTGTTATGGTATACAGTCCATTTATCGTTAATTCCATAGGTACTAAAGTTTAGCAAGTCGTCTTGTAATCGAGTCGGAATAACCATATTGGTTTCGTTTTTTGTATACACATGAACAAAATCAGTTCCTTTAAATTGAGCTTCATCCATTAATGCACGAACATCACTATAGTTTGGATTTAATTTTTCTAAATATGCTAAATCATCATAGGCCTGTCTAAAGTCCATTTTGTTTTTTGAGTCTAATAATTTTTTTGCATTGGCATATAAAAATCCAGATAAATTATTTTTACTTCTAATAATTTCATCAGAATAATCGTCCATAGGAAAAATAGCATTTCTACCTTCTTTGATTAATTGCAAAGGTAAAAGCGGTTTAATACGTTCTTGGCGATTGTTTAATTGTGAGTAAAGGTTAAATATTCTTTCGTAGTTGGAAGGATTATTCTCTTTAATCAATAAGTTTAAAGATTCTAAATCGCGTTGCTTTGCCTTAGCAAAAGCTTCTTCTAACAAATACACATAATCTTGGTTTCCTTTAGAGTTTTTATTGGTTCTTAAACCTTCTAAAGCTCTATTGATAGCGCCATCATAATCGCCATTACTTAGCATAGATTGTGTTTGCTTCACACCACATGAAACAATTAATAACGATAAAAATAATAAAGTAATTTTTTTCATAAAAAAGTAATTTTGACAAAGATAAAATTTTTTTGGAGCTATTTTCTACTCGGTGCTTTATCTTTTTGTTTTTAAAGGTTAAACAAAAACGATGCCACTTGCATGATAAAAAAAACTCCGAAAAAATACTTTCGGAGTTTTAAGTAGTATATAATGATAAAATTATAATTTTAAATCAACTGCTGGTAACAATTTACTGGAAACTTCACCAAAACCAATTCTAAGATTGTCTTTTTGACAAAATCCTCTCACAATAACAGTGTCGTTATCATTGATGAATTTTCTTTCAGTACCATCTTTTAAAGTTAAAGGTTTTTGTCCGCCCCAAGTTAATTCTAACATTGAACCAAAAGAATCTTCTGTTGGTCCAGAAATAGTTCCACTTCCCATCATGTCGCCTGAATTTATTCTACAACCATTAATCGTATGGTGCGCCAATTGTTGCGCCATTGACCAATACATATATTTAAAATTCGAACGAGAAACAACAGTTTCTTCTGAATTTTCGGGTTTTATTAAAACTTCTAAGTTGATATCAAATGCTTTTTCTCCTTTTTGTTGTAAATAAGGTAATGGTTCTGGTGATTGCTCAGGACCTTTGACTCTAAATGATTCTAATGCATCCATTGTTACAATCCATGGTGAAATAGATGAAGCAAAGTTTTTCGCTAAGAAGGGTCCAAGTGGCACATATTCCCATTTTTGAATATCACGCGCACTCCAGTCGTTAAATAAAACCATTCCGAAAATATGTTCTTCTGCTTCTTCAACAGGAATTGGTTCTCCCATTAAATTAGCATCTGTAGTAATAAAAGCAGTTTCTAATTCAAAATCCACTAATCTTGAAGGACCAAAAACAGGAGTAGTTTCTCCGTTTGGTAACGTTTGACCATATGGTCTGTGGACTGGAATTCCAGAAGGAACAATTGTAGAACTTCTTCCATGGTAACCCACAGGAATGTGCAACCAGTTTGGTAATAATGCATTTTCTGGATCACGGAACATTTTACCTACATTTGTAGCGTGCTCTTTTGAACTATAAAAATCAGTATAATCACCAATTTGAACAGGTAAAAGCATTTCAATATCCTCAACTTTGAATATTACAACATCTTTATGTGCTTTATTGTCTCTTAATTTAGGATTATTTTCGTCAAAAAGTTCTGCTAAACGATTACGAACTAGTCGCCAAGTTTTTTTTCCATCAGAAATAAAATCATTTAAAGTATCTTGCATAAACATATCATCTGTTAAGTCGATACCTTCAAAATAACCTAATTGTTGTAAAGCGCCCATATCAATGGCACAATTTCCAATTCGAGTTCCAATTGTTATTACATCATCTTTTGTTATAAAAACTCCAAAAGGAATATTTTGAATAGGGAAATCACTATTTTCAGGAACAGTTATCCAAGATTTTCTATGAATATCGTTTGCGATAATTGGCATATTTGTAGTATTAGTTTGTTGTTTATAAAATATGAATCAAATATAAAATTATCTAACAATGTAACAAACCTTTTTTGTAATTTTGACCTAATTTTAACGAATATTTATTGTAATGCAACGCGACGAACAAATTTTTGACCTAATTCTTGACGAACAAGATAGACAAATTCACGGAATTGAATTAATTGCATCTGAAAATTTTGTTAGCGACCAAGTAATGGAAGCTGCAGGATCCTGTTTAACCAACAAATATGCTGAGGGTTATCCCGGAAAAAGATATTATGGAGGATGTGAAGTTGTAGATATTGTTGAACAAATTGCAATTGACAGAGCAAAAGCTTTGTTTGGTGCAGAATATGTAAATGTACAACCTCATTCAGGTTCTCAGGCAAATACTGCTGTTTTTGCAGCTTGTTTAAAGCCTGGAGATACAATTCTAGGATTTGATTTATCTCATGGAGGGCATTTAACTCATGGTTCTCCTGTAAATTTTTCTGGAAAATTATATAATCCTGTTTTTTATGGAGTAGAAGAGGAGACGGGTGTTTTAAACTATGATAAAATACAAGAAATAGCAACTGCAAACAAACCTAAAATGATTATTGCGGGTGCTTCTGCTTATTCTCGTGATATGGATTTTAAACGTTTCAGAGAAATTGCGGATAGTGTTGGTGCATTATTATTAGCGGATATTTCACATCCAGCTGGATTAATTGCTAAAGGTTTATTGAATGACCCAGTTCCTCATTGTCATATTATAACAACAACAACTCATAAGACGTTAAGAGGTCCGAGAGGAGGAATGATTATGATGGGTAAAGATTTTGAAAACCCATGGGGATTAACTACTCCAAAAGGAGAAATCAGAATGATGTCGCATGTCTTAGATATGTCGGTTTTCCCTGGAAATCAAGGTGGTCCTTTGATGCACATTATTGCCGCTAAAGCAGTTGCTTTTGGAGAGTGTTTAACTGATGAGTTTTTCCGTTATGCTATGCAAGTGAAGAAAAATGCACAAGCAATGGCTGAGGCTTTCAATAAAAGAGGTTACAAATTAATTTCAGGTGGAACTGATAATCACATGATGTTAATTGATTTAAGAAATAAAGGAATTTCAGGAAAAGATGCTGAAAATGCATTGGTAAAAGCTGAAATTACTGTAAATAAAAACATGGTGCCATTTGATGATAAATCACCTTTTGTTACTTCAGGAATTCGTGTAGGAACTCCAGCAATCACAACACGTGGTTTAGTGGAAGAAGATATGGAAACGGTAGTGGCTTTAATTGATAAAGTGTTGATGAATTATACTGATGAAGCTGTTTTAGAACAAGTTGCAGAAGAAGTTAATGATTTAATGAGCGAAAGAGCAATGTTTGTTTTCTAATATCAAATAAAATCTCATAAAAAAACTCCTGACTAATCATCAGGAGTTTTTTGTTTTATAAAGTTCGGATTTATTTCCCGTCTCTATCTACTTTAATTCTATCGTTTCGATTGACTAATTCCCATGCTAAGGCAAAAGCTAATTGAGCTCGTTTAGCTAAAGCATCATATTCAATTTTATCAGGAGTATCACTTGGTAAGTGGTAATCTGCATGAACTCCATTAAAGAAGAATATAGAAGGAATTCCTTTTTTAGCAAAATTATAATGGTCAGAACGGAAATAGATTCTCTCAGGATCATTTCTATCGTTATATTTATAGTCAAACTCTAATTTTGTGTATTTTGTATTTACTTCTTCATTAATGCTATGTAATTCACTACTTAATCTATCGGAACCTATTACGTAAACATAATTATTTGTGTTTGGATGTAATGTATCACGTCTTCCAATCATATCAATATTAATATCTGCAATTGTATTTGCTAATGGAAACAAAGGATTTTCCGAATAATATCTAGAACCATGTAAGCCATGTTCTTCACCAGTAACGTGTAAAAATAGAATAGAACGTTTTGGTCCGTGTCCTTTTTTCTGAGCTTCTTTAAAGGCTTGTGCAATTTCTAATAGAGCTACAGTACCAGAACCATCATCATCAGCACCATTATAAATTTCTCCATTTTTCATTCCCACGTGGTCATAATGCGCTGAAATAACTAAAACTTCATCTGGTTTTTCAGAACCTTTAATGAAAGCCCAAATATTTTCTGAATCATTCAATTTTGGAGCAAATCCTCTTTTCATGAATTCAGAAGGTACTTTTTGGTAAAAATCAGTTGCTCCTGGAGGAAAACTGATGCCCATTTTTTTGTATTCATTAATTAAATAATCACCTGCCTTTTTTTGTCCAGGTTCACCTGTGTTTCTTCCTTGCATTTCATCACCAGCAACAATATATAAGTGTTTGCTTAGTTCTGTAGCTGATATGGTGTTGATATAACTACCTGCATCTGCTGGATTTTTTTGTGCTGTTTGTGCTGATGAACAGCTAACAAGCATGGTGAAAACAACACCTGAAAATATTATTTTTCTCATAATAGCATGTGTAATTTATTTTTTTCAATAACAAATATAATAGTTTGTAGTCAAATTTAAATTTTTATTATGAGCTGAGTGAAAAAAAATAATAAGTTGCTTAATCATTTATTAAATGAGTAGTGCTAATAATTTTGTTTTTTAAATTCTATTCTTATTTGTCTTTTGTCTCAAGTATATAACCAATCCCGTGAATATTCGTTAATTTAATGGATTCATCTTCCTGTAGTTTTTTACGGAGTTTAGAAATGTAGGTATCTAAGCTTCTGCCAACAAAAACACCATGATCTTCCCATACTTTTTTGGAAAGTTCTTCACGTTTGATAATTTTATTTTGATTCGCAACAAAAAGGCTTAGTAATTCAACTTCTTTTTTAGAAAGACTAATTTCTTTTGTTTCTAATATTAGTTTGTTTTCACTTGGGTAGAAATGAAATTTACCAATCAAAATGCTATTTTCATAAATTAAATTTGTTGGCTTTACTTTTTTTCTCTTAGGAAATAAGATAAAACTTAAAAGAAGACTTACTAATAAAAGTGCAATACAAAACCAAAGGTGTTTGTTATTTGAATTTGCTGTTTTTTCTAAAAAACGTACTTCTATTTTATAACATTTTTGAGGAATGATACGTCCGCGACACGGTATGATGCTTTTTCCTTGGTTAGCATATTTTAAAAAACTATAAGCTACTTCTAAATCTTCGCATTGTTTTACTTCGATTTGGTAATCAAGCGGAAGGTTTGCCTGTTTAAAACTTCGGGCTACAATGATAACTAAACTATCAGGATTGATAGCAAGCGCTTTTTCAAAAGAAAGTTGATATTTTAAATCGGCTATTTTCTGTACAGGTAATATTAACGATGTACTATCGTTATTTGATAATAAAAGTTTGTTACCCACATTGCGCAAAGCAATTTTGACCAGTTCTGGAGCGGGTTCATTTTTTTTATTCGATAATAAAAGCATTATGGAAGCAAAAACTGCAAAACATAAGCTAATGTAAAAATAAATTTTTCTTTGATTCATAAGTTGTGCAAATAACATACAATTTAGTCATTTTTAAAAACCGTTGACACTTCTTTTACATTCTTTTTACATTTTAAAGATTTGATTAGTCTAGTTTTACATTGAATTTAACAAACACCAAGTCAAATTAATTATTTCGAATCAATTTTAAAAGCTGTGATGAACCAATTATGAAAAAAAAAAAGTTATTTTTCTTCCATTTTAAAACAATAACTATTTCAATGTTTTGTTTTTCATTATTTTTATCTTGTGCGGGGCAACTTGAAAATAATGAATTACCACTAAAAATTAAGCTTGAGCAATTTAAAATTCATGGAGATAGTATTAGTATGAAAGCTGAAATTTTACCAGAGTATAAAATCAGTCCACACGATAAAGAAAGCCAAGGATACCAAATAAGTGGCGTTGTACGAACTGTTTTTCAAGATAGTAAAGGAAATTTTTGGTTTGGCACACAAGATGGTCTTTGTCGTAAAGATAAAAGTGGTTTGGTCTATTTTTCTATAAAAGATTTGAATGGTCAAGATATAACGGTTCATGTCATTCTTGAAGATAAAGCAGGAAATATTTGGATAGGATATAATAACGGAATTGCAAAATATGATGGTGATTTTTTCACCAATTATTATGTGGATGATATTCAGATGTTTGGAGGGCTTTGGAGCATGATAATGGATACTAAAGGAACCCTTTGGATTGGAACAACACAAGGGGTTTTTACTTTTGATGGTTCAGCACTAACATCTTTTGAAATTCCTGAAGGAAAAGTAAATCCTAATATGGGAGTTAGTACTTCTAAAATGATCCATTCAATTACCGAAGACAGTAAAGGTAATATGTGGTTTGCCACTAATGGCGGAGCTTATATGTTTGATGGAAAGGCGTTAATAAACATTTCGGCAAAAGCTAAAATTTTATCCAATTTTGTAAATCAAATCATAGAAATTTCGAATGGAAATTATTTGGTTTCAACAGCTAATGGACTTTTTCGATACGATGGAAATTCATTTTATAACTTAACTGAAAAACTACTAGGTGAAAATGAAGGCGTAGGCTATATTTTTGAAGATATAAATGGTACCATTTGGTTTACTGCAAATAAGCGCGATATTTATAGTTACAATGGTGAAACATTTCAAAAAATTCAAATTAAGGAAGGTGAATTTAGCCCATTGTCTTTTCAAATTTACCAAGATCAACAAAACCGATTATGGTTTGTAGGTTTTAAAGGGGCGTATCGACTAGAAAATAATGCATTTGTAAATGTTACAAGATTTGGACCTTGGTAACACTAAAAAACATTTTACTTTTATTTATATTATTAATTTAAAAAATTTTCAATCATGAACCACAATTTAATTTATGTATTATTGATTCTATTGCTCAACTATAGTTGCACAAGTGTGAATTCTCAAGAAACCGCCTCTAATACAAATGAACTAGATAGCATTAATATGATGCCAACTCATTTTAACGATGATGTAATACATGTTGATCAACTTTACACTTCAATTATTAGAGTAGATAGAGTAATTAAAAATGAATACGCACTAACAATACAAATGAATTTAAAAAATGGCTCGTATTTTATTTCACCCAATGAAGAAAGTGACTTTACAGGTAAATTTATCATTAATATTACTGATCCCGAAAAAATAATAGCTAACGAGACAATTATTGAAACACCTCTTTCAAAAGGAGAACTCAATAATCATGGAAGCCTAGTTAATTGGGTTCGTCAAAGCACTAACTACAAACAAACCTTAAAAGTATTAACTAATGATGATTTTGAAGTGAGTGGTTATCTACAATTTACTATTGAACCTCGTTGTACATTAGAGAAAATACCATTTATTCTTTCTAATACCAATGGAAAATTGAGTATAAGGATTGATGGATGTTAATGAGATTTATTTTTTAGACATTTTTTTGGACTGAAAACAAATTCTAGTTTTAAAGAACTAGAGATATTTCTTCAAAAACGAACTTTCTTAAAGTTATTTGATTTTATTTACAAATTTAGAAATGGCTGTAATCGGATGTTCCTTTAAAAAGTTGATAAAAGCACTTCCAATAATTGCTCCTTTTTGAAATTTCGTTGCTTGTTGAAACGTTTCCTCATCTTTAATTCCAAAACCAACAATTTGTGGATTTTTCAAGTTTAAATTGGAAATTCGTTTGAAATAATCCATTTGCTCAGTTCCAAAACCTGATTGACTTCCCGTAACGGCAGCCGAACTCACCATATAAATAAAACTATCTGAAATGGCATCGATTTGTTGAATCCTTTCTTTCGAAGTTTGTGGCGAAATCAAAAAGATGTTTTTCAAATGGTATTTTTCAAAAATCGCTTTGTATTCGGTTTCGTAAACAAATAGAGGTAAATCAGGAATAATTAAACCGTCAATCCCAACTTCGGCACATTTTTGACAAAATTTTTCTATTCCAAATTGCATCATCGGATTAAAATAGCCCATAATAATCAATGGAATTTGAATGGTTTTTCGAATGTCTTTTAATTGTTCGAATAGGAGTAAAGTCGTCATGCCGTTTTCAATTGCACTAGTCGAACTTTCTTGAATGGTTGGTCCATCGGCTAACGGATCTGAAAAAGGCAAACCAATTTCAATCATATCCACACCGTTTTTTTCTAATTCATGAATGATAGAAATTGTGTCGTTTAGTTTTGGAAATCCTGCTGTGAAATAAATGGAAAGCAGTTTTTTATTTTCTTGTAATTTTTGGTTGATTCTGTTCATATTGTTTTTAGCTAATCACTTTTTACTAATTACTATTCACTCAAATTAAAATAATCGATATACGTATTCAAATCTTTATCGCCTCTTCCTGACAAATTGATAACCACAATATCTGTTGGTTTGAATTGTTTTTTATCTAAAACCGAAAAAGCATGCGCCGTTTCAATAGCTGGAATGATTCCTTCTGTTTTAGAGATTTCTAATCCTGATTGCATGGCTTCGGAATCGGTTATTGCGATAAATTCAGCACGTTTTGTATCATGTAAATGCGCATGAAGTGGACCTACACCTGGGTAATCTAATCCGGCCGAAATAGAGTAAGGTTCTGTGATTTGTCCGTCTTCGGTTTGCATTAACAAGGTTTTACTTCCGTGAATAATTCCAATTTTTCCCAAAACAGAAGTCGCAGCGCTTTCCCCAGAATCAACACCATGTCCGGCAGCTTCCACAGCAATTAATTTTACAGATTCTTCGTCTAAAAATTCGTAAAAAGCACCAGCAGCATTGCTTCCGCCGCCCACACAAGCAATCACATAATCTGGATTTTCTTTACCTTCTTGTGCTAATAGTTGGGATTTAATTTCTTTAGAAATCACACTTTGAAAACGTGCCACCATATCGGGATAAGGATGAGGTCCCACCACAGAGCCAATGATGTAAAACGTGTCAATCGGATTGTTAATCCAATCACGAATAGCTTCATTAGTAGCATCTTTCAAAGTTTTTGAACCTGAAGTTGCTGGACGAACTTCTGCTCCCAACATTTTCATTCGAGCTACGTTTGGCGCTTGTCTTTTGATGTCAACTTCTCCCATGAACACGATACATTCTAATCCCATTAAAGCGCAAACGGTTGCCGTTGCTACACCGTGTTGACCTGCGCCAGTTTCGGCAATGATTCGGGTTTTGCCTAAACGTTTTGCAACTAAAATTTGTCCGATGGTATTGTTGATTTTATGTGCGCCAGTATGACACAAATCTTCTCTTTTTAAATATATTTTGGTGTTGTATTTTTCTGATAAACGTTTGGCAAAATATAATGGCGTAGGTCGACCAACAAATTGCTGTAACAATTCATTAAACTCTCCTTGAAAAGAAGGTTCGGACATGATTTTTAAGTAATTTTCTTTTAATTCTTCCACATTTGGGTATAACATTTCGGGAATGAAAGCTCCTCCAAATTGGCCGTAAAAACCATTTTCATCAACATTATATTTCGTTTTCATATAGCAATTTTTTAAATTTTCTTAGTTTAATTTCACTTTTGTATGCTGGTTTTGTTTCAAATCGACTATTGACATCTATAGCAATGCATTTTTTTGCTACATCAGTTTTGAAGAAATCTTTTATAGCATCCACTTCAGTTTTTCCTATGCCACCACTCAAGAAAAAGGGTTTTTCGTAGGGATAATTTTCTACTATTTTCCAGTTGAAAGTAATACCGTTTCCACCAGGTAATTTTCCTTTGGTATCAAAAAGGAAATAATCGACAAATAGTACATATTCTTTAATGGTTGTAAAGTCGAATTTATCTCCAATCGAAAACACTTTAATTACTTCAACTCCCAATTTCTTTACGTTTTTACAATAGGTCACAGATTCATTTCCATGCAATTGAACTACGTTTAATTGATATTGATTTACTTTTTGAATAATTTCTTGTATGGATGCATTTACAAAAACTCCGACTTTTTTAATAGATTTATGAATTTCAGGAATTGTTTCTAAATTCATATTTCTACTTGATTTTTCCCAGAAAATAAAACCTAAATAATCAGGATTTAGAGTTGAAATCTCCTTAATGTTTTCAGGATATTTCATACCGCAAATTTTTAGTTTTATGTTTTTCATATTCTTTTATTTTTACCACATAGAAACATAGTTTTTGATTGAATTTAATGAGGTGTTTCACTTTTTTTAAGTTTTCATAGTTCTTTGTTTACTAAGAATTCCTCTTACATTTTTAATCTATGTTTCTATGTGGTTCATTTTAATAAATTAAGTTGGTTATAAATTTTTTAGCTTCCGAACCAGGATTTTCTGTTTTCATGAAATGTTCGCCCATTAAAAAGCCTTGATAACCATATGTTTGTAATTCTTTTACTGCTTCAATTGAACTAATGCCACTTTCAGACACTTTTACAAATTCGTCTGGAATTTTAGAAGCTAATTCTTTGCTGTAATCTAAACTCACTTTAAAGGATTTCAAATTACGATTGTTAACTCCAATCATATCTAAACTTGGCATTATGGCAGTTTCTAATTCTTCTAAATTGTGCACTTCTAACAATACTTCTAAACCCAAACTTTGTGCGAATTCAGAAAGCTGTTTGATTTCTTTTCGAGTTAAAACCGCTGCAATTAATAGGATTACATCGGCTCCGTGCGCTTTGGCTTCTAAAATTTGGTATTCGTCAACAATGAATTCTTTTCGTAATAATGGAATATTTACTGAAGCTTTTGCCAATAACAAATCATCTAAGCTCCCACCAAAATATTTGGCATCCGTCAAAACTGAAATTCCGCAAACGCCCGCATTTTGATAACCCAAAACCACATCTTCTACAGAATGATTATTATTAATAACTGATTTCGATGGCGAACGACGTTTGTGTTCCGCAATAATTCCTGTAACACTATTTTTCAAAAGTTTGCTCAATGAATAGGTTCGTGAGTTGAATAAAACGGAAGCTTCCAATTGCGAAACAGGAATAATACTTTTTTTTAATTCAACTTCTCTTTTTTTGTTGGTGATGATTTTATCTAAAATGTTCATGATTAGTTACTGATTGCGATTAATTTTTTCATTTTCTCTAATGCTTTTCCGCTTACTAAACTCTCTTGCGCTTTTGCTAAAGCTTCCTCATAACTCGACTTTTCAACCGTTTGAATGGCGATGGCAGCATTAGCACAAACCACATTATTTTGAGCCGTTGTTCCTTTTCCAGAAATGACGTCGAAGAAAATTTTAGCTGATTCATCAACGGTTGCTCCGCCTTTGATGGTTGCTAATTGGCATTCAGGTAGTTTAAAATCGGACGGTTTTAAAATTTGTTCGGAAGAATTTGAAATAATTTTTACTTCATCGGTTAAGGAAACTTCATCAAATCCGCTTAATCCATGTAAAATGGTGTAGTTGGTTGAAGTATTTTGGTATAAATAGGCATACATTCGAGCCAATTCTAAACTAAAAACGCCCACCATTTGGTTTTTTGGAAACGACGGATTTACCATAGGTCCCAACATATTAAAAAATGTTTTTACACCTAGTTCTTTTCGAATCGGACCTACATTTTTCATAGCGGGATGGAAGAGTGGCGCATGTAAAATAGCAATATTCGATTCTTCAATGGATTTGATAAGAAAATCGGAATCATTGGTGAATTTCACGCCCATTTTTTCCATTACATTACTTGAACCAGAAATCGAAGAAACACCATAATTTCCGTGTTTTGCGACTTTAATTCCAGTTCCAGCAACAATAAATGAAGCTAAAGTGGAAATATTAAACGTATCTTTTCCATCGCCACCTGTTCCACATAAATCAACGGTATTGTAAGCGGAAAAATCTACAGGAATACACAATTCTAGCAAAGCTTCACGGAAACCAGCTAATTCTTCAATGGTAATGCTTCGCATCATGTACACCGTTATAAAAGCCGCAATTTGACTTGGATTGTAACTTCCCGATGAAATGTTTACCAAAACTTCTTTGGCTTCTTCTTTGGTTAATATTTCATGTTGAATTAATCGATTTAATATATTTTTCATTTCATTTATTTTAAAATTGGACATAAGTTGGGCTGTACTTCACTGATTTTGTGTTTGTAAAGCAAGGAATTTAAGCGTGTATGTAATTGCTAATTAATGGCTAAGCCAATTTTCTAGGATTTTTTTCCCATAAGGAGTCAAGATACTTTCAGGATGATATTGAACACCTCTAATGTCAAAATGTGCGTGTTTCATTGACATAATTTGGCCGTTTTTGTCTGTAGAAGTTACGATTAAATCGGCTGGAAGATTTTCACTGGAAACGACCCAAGAATGGTAGCGACCTACTTCGAATTCATCTGGTAGATCATTAAAAATGAAATCATCTTCCGTTTTTGTAACACTAGTAGCCACACCGTGATACACTTTTTCTAAGTTGGTTAAAGTCCCACCGAAAACTTCTCCAATTGCTTGTAAACCCAGGCAAACTCCGAAAATACTTTTAGTAGCAGCATATTTTTTGATAACCTCTTTCAACAAACCTGCTTCATCCGGAATTCCTGGTCCTGGCGAAAGTAGGATTTTATCGAATTTTTCTAGTTCATTCAATTCAAATTCATCGTTTCTAAAAACGGTTACATTCGCATTCAAATCCTCTAAATAGTGGACTAAATTGTAAGTAAAACTGTCGTAATTATCTATAACTGCTATTTTCATGTTTTCAATTTCAATGTCAATTTCAATTTCAAAAATCAATTTTGACGAGTTATTTTTTAATTGTTATTGCTATTGAGTTTTGCAATTGGATATTGCTAAATATTTTCTGCTAAATCTAAAGCTTTTTGTAAGGCTCCTAATTTGTTGTATACTTCTTGCATTTCGTTTTTTTCGGATGAACTTTCTACAATTCCCGCTCCAGCTTGAAAATGTAAGGTGTGATTTTTACTCAAAAAGGAACGAATCATAATGGCGTGATTGAAATTACCTTCAAAATCTAATACTCCTATGGCGCCACCGTAAAAACTTCGATTGGTTTTTTCAATTTTTTCAATCAATTGCATGGCTTTTACTTTTGGTGCTCCCGTTAATGTTCCTGCTGGAAATGTTTTGGCAACTAATTGCATAAAAGTATGATTTTCTTTTAATTTTCCAGATACTTTTGATACCAAATGAATCACATGAGAGAAAAATTGAACTTCTTTGTATTTTTCAACTTTTACTTCGTGACAACTTCGGCTTAAATCGTTTCTTGCTAAATCGACTAGCATGACGTGCTCACTGTTTTCTTTGGCATCTTCTCCTAATTTTTTGGCTAATTCAGCATCTTGTTCGTCATTTCCAGTGCGTTTGAATGTGCCTGCAATCGGGTGAATTTCTGCAAAATTGTTTTTAATTACCAATTGTGCTTCGGGTGATGAACCGAATATTTTAAAATTTCCGTAATCGAAATAGAACAAATAGGGTGAAGGATTTATACTTCGTAAAGCGCGATACACATTGAATTCATCGCCTTTGAAACCTTGCGAAAATCTTCTAGATAACACCAATTGAAATACATCGCCACGTAAACAATGTTTTTTGGCTATCGAAACGTAGTTTTTGAATTCATCATCAGTTAAATTAGAAGTTCCGTTTCCTGATTTTTGAAACGAAAAGGAAGCAAAGTTTTTGGATTGTAATAATTGTTCAATTTCAGCGATATTGTTGCTTCCGTCTAAACTATGACAGAATAAATAGGCTTCGTTTTTGAAATGATTGATTGCGATGATATTCTGATAAACAGCGTAAAAGATTTCAGGAATTTCGTTTTCTGTTGATTTTTTTGCAATTAAAACTTTCTCAAAATATTGAATGGCATCATAAGCTAAATAGCCAAATAATCCTTGTGTAATGAATTTAAAATCAGACTTCTCAGTTTGAAATTTATTAGAGAAATTTTCGATTTCTTTTGCTACGTTTACATCCGTATCAATCGGAATAATCTCTGAAAATCCATCTGGAAAGTTCGTTTCAATTTTTTTATTTTCTACTTTGATAGAAGCAATCGGATTGAAACAGATGTACGAAAAACTGTTGTCATTCGCATGATAATCAGAACTTTCTAACAAAATGCTATTCGGAAATTTATCGCGAATTTTTAAGTAAACACTTACTGGCGTAATGGTGTCAGCTAGAATTTGTTTATAATTAGTATGTAACTTGTATTTTTTCATATTTGTTTGATTTTTGGCAATAAAAAAAGGCTTGTCGTGATTGACAAGCCTTTTCTATGTATTTGGTTTTAAATGATACTATAGCAGGTTTCGCTCACGAAGTTCGACGTAAGTTAGACCACCACCAAGTATTGTTTAAAATTGAAATCATTTTCTTAATTGTATGTTGCAAATATTTCTAATTAATTTTCGAATAAACAAATTTTTTAATATAAACTTGGATATTTTGTTGGATTTGCTTCATTCATAATCGTATATATTTTCTCAAAAATGTCTTCTGTTGAAGGTTTTGAGAAGTAATCTCCATCGGTTCCATAAGCAGGTCTGTGTGCTTTTGAAGCCAATGTTTGCGGTGCACTATCTAAATATTTATATGCATTTTGATTTTCTACAATTTCTTGTAAAATATAAGCACTTGCTCCACCTGGAACGTCTTCGTCAATTACTAATAAACGATTCGTTTTTGCTACTGATTTCACAATATCATGATTAATATCGAAAGGTAAAAGCGATTGAATGTCAATAATTTCAGCGTTAATTCCAACCGATTCTAACTCATTTGCTGCTTGTTCAACCAAACGTAAAGTAGAACCGTAAGAAACTAAAGTAATGTCACTACCATTTTTAATAGTTTCTACCACTCCGATAGGCGTTTTGAATTCACCTAAATTGGTTGGCATTTTTTCTTTTAAACGGTAGCCATTTAAACATTCAACTACCAAAGCTGGCTCGTCAGATTCTAAAAGGGTGTTGTAAAAACCAGCAGCTTTAGTCATATTTCTTGGAACTAAAACGTGAATTCCTCTAATCGCATTGATAATCATTCCCATTGGAGAACCTGAATGCCAAACACCTTCTAAACGGTGTCCACGAGTTCTGATGATTAATGGTGCTTTTTGGCGACCCGCTGTTCTATATTGTAAAGTAGCTAAATCATCACTCATGATTTGAATAGCGTACAACAAATAATCTAAATATTGAATTTCAGCAATTGGACGCAATCCTCTCATTGCCATTCCAATTCCTTGTCCAAGAATCGTAGCTTCACGAATTCCGACATCGGCAACACGTAATTCTCCGTATTTTTCTTGCATCCCTTCTAAGCCTTGGTTAACATCACCAATATTTCCAGCATCTTCACCAAAAATTAATGCTTCAGGGTATTTTGAAAATATGGCATCAAAATTATCTCTTAAAACCAAACGTGCATCTACATCTTCAGCAGTGGCATCATATGTTGGAGCGACTTCTTTCGTTTTTAACACCGTCTTTTCTGATTCTGAAAACAAGTGCGAACTAAACTTTGGTTGAATTTTTGCCAAATAATTTTCTATCCAAGATGCTAAAGAGGCACGAGAGTTTTCTCTAATAATCATGCGTAAAGCTTTACGTGCAGCCACTAAAATGTCTTTACGAATGGGTTCTTTTATGGAAGCAATGTCATTAGCGATTTTCTCAATAAATATTTTATTTTCACTTTGTGAAGCGATAGAATTCAATAAACCAGCTAATTCTTGTTGTTCTGCTTTGATAGGTGCGGTAAAGTTTGCCCAAGCCACTTTTTTACCTTCTAAAACATCTTTTTTAGCTTGATTGTCAATTGCATCTAATTCTTCAGAAGTAGCAATATTGTTTTCAATTAGCCAAGTTTTCATTTTAGCTAAACAATCAAACTCAGTTTCCCAAGCCAATCGTTCTGCATTTTTGTAACGTTCGTGGCTTCCAGAAGTGGAATGACCTTGTGGTTGTGTTAATTCACTTACATGAACCAAAACAGGAACGTGTTCTTCACGCGCAATTTGTGATGCTTTTTGATATGTTTCCACTAATGCAGGATAATCCCAACCCTTAACACGTAAAATTTCGTATCCTTTATTATCTTCATCACGTTGAAATCCTTTTAAAATTTCTGAGATGTTTTCTTTAGTTGTTTGATAGCGTGCATGCACAGAAATTCCGTATTCGTCGTCCCAAACGCTCATTACCATTGGTACTTGTAAAACCCCAGCGGCATTGATAGTTTCAAAGAATAAACCTTCAGAAGTTGAAGCATTTCCGATAGTTCCCCAAGCTACTTCGTTTCCGTTTTCAGAGAAGTTACTTTGGTTAATACCAGAAACATTTCTGTATATTTTAGAAGCCTGAGCTAAACCTAATAATCGAGGCATTTGCCCAGCAGTAGGAGAGATATCAGAACTAGAATTTTTTTGTTGGGTCAAATTATTCCAATTTCCATTTTCGTCTAATGAATGTGTAGCAAAGTGACCACCCATTTGTCGACCTGCGCTCATTGGATCAAAATTAATATCAGTATGACCGTATAATCCAGCAAAAAATTGCTCAATACTTAAATGGCCAATTGCCATCATAAAAGTTTGATCACGGTAATATCCAGAACGAAAGTCTCCATTTTGGAATGCTTTTGCTAATGCTAATTGCGGAACCTCTTTACCATCACCAAAAATACCAAATTTAGCTTTACCAGTAAGTACTTCTTTTCTTCCTAAAAGACTACATTCTCTACTGATTTTAGCAATTTTATAATCGTTGATGACTTCATTTTTGAAATCTTCAAAAGATACTACTTCTGGTGTTGTTTCTATTTTCATATGCCGTTTATACGAATTTGATAATTAAACAAATTTAAATAAAAGTAGGAATAAAACAATAGGGGTGGTGATATTTTTTTAATTATTATTAAATTATCAATAGTTTTAATTTGAAAAACGCAATAAATTCATTAAAAAACGAATATAAGTTGCGAAATTGTTATTTAATTAGGTAAAAAACTATTAAAGCCATTTTCTAGTAAATAGCGAAATTAATGTTTTTGGACTTAAAGTTACAACGAATCGAATTTGTTGGCCATAATTTGCATCGTTTAACGAAAATCCATTTGATGAATATACAGGTAAAAATAATTCAAAATAATCTGGAACTAAATTGAAGTGTAAACCTGAATCGTAAACAAATTTTGCCTTATCATATTTGTTTTTTAACATTCCCGCATCACCATATATTTGAATCCAATTCCAAATATTAAAGGTACCATTTACAGTTGTAATCCATTGATTTGCATATCTTGTATCTAACTTAGATTTAAATCCACCTTCACCGTAAACATATTGTTGGCTATAAATTCCTGTTGTTTCACTTCTGCCTAGTAAGTTATAATCAAACATGTAATCGTTTGGTCGATCTAAACCAAAGCTGAAAAAATCAGAATTTGAGCTATTAAACATAAAGGCTCCAGCATAAAATCGTAAACTAATTTGTCTGTTGTTTTCAAACAATTTTCTATAATGTAATTCGGTAGCTACTTTTCCAAATTTGCTCGAAATTTGTAAATCATTTGAAATTGAAAAATGTTTGGTGCCTTCAGATTGAAAGTTACCATATTTTGCATTAAAAATGTTATAATTTTCAGTGTTTTCAGTAATAAAAGCCGATTTTTCTCTATTGATATAAACTTGTCTTAGTTGTATAAATTCATTTTTATTAACCCTAAGATTTTTATCTCTAAATAAAAACTGAATGGTTGGAACAAAATCGGTGTATTTAGCATCTTGTGCATAATGAAATAAACTACCTCTTAATAAGTATCTTATTCGATATAATTTTCCTTCATCTCTAATATTATCTTCGACTAAAAAAGTTGCTTTTCCAACAAATTTTCCTGTGTTTGAAGAATACATTGGCGTTGCACTAAACGTAAAAGGTTTGTTTAAAATGGAACGATTACTTAATTTTAAACCTAAGGCAATACCGTCGTATGCATTGAATTCTACTTCTGGAACATAGAAAATTTGATTGTAATAAGGTTCTTCCAAATCTCTCATAAAATTAAATTTTATAGGTCGATTGTTAAAGAAAAATCCTTTTAATGATTTCCAGTTGTTTCGTAAGTTGTATTCTGGAACCTCGTTATTGTAATTTAATGTAAGCTTATCGGCTCCTAATCTTGGAATTACGATTGTAGAATCCGTTTTAATATTTGTTACCCAAATTTTATTAATTACTTGATTGTCTTTTAATTGATATATAGAAATTGGAACATTTGTATTCGTTCTATTTATGATATTAACAGCAATAGAATCATTAGTTTTGGTAACTTTTCCAAATTTATAATCGATTAAATCTTTGGTTTCAATTATAGTTCTAAAAAACCAATTGATATCTTTTGGGCTATTTTTTAATAAAACCGTTTCAAACTGACGTGAATTGGTGCCAAAATATTGATTTTCCTGAATAAATTCTTTTATGGTATTATGAACAATGTCGTTTTCTAAATAACTGTCTAAATATTTTAAACTTAAACCAGCTCTATATTTACTTGCAATTTGTTCGTTAAATTTAATCAATCTGTTTTTTGGCTCATTAAGCGCTTGGTCTAAGTTTTTTCGAGCCATTAGCATATATAAATAGCTATATTGTTCGTTGAAATTTAGATTAACAAAGTGATAGGATTTTAATATTTTTAAATTAGCGATGTTTCCTGTCATTTTTAAGTTAGGATAATATTCCTCAACATATTGCATCATTAAAAACATTTGGATGCCATCGTAAATCCAATAGTCTTTTCGTTGGTCAAGATTTAGATTTTCTTTTAAATAATTATTTAGATAGGTTTTTAAGAATTTCAATTCAAAAATTAAATTATCAGAAAACGGACTTAAAAAACTTGGGAGTTGATTTAATCCATAAAAAGGTTGTCGGGAATAATCTTCTTGCGTAATCAATATTTTTGAAGAAAGCGGCATGCCTAATTTATCAGCAGTAAAACGACTAACTTTGTCAAAAATAATTACTTTGTCAATTTCATTAACTCTATTGTCTTCTAGTCCACAACTTACTTCAATAATTTCATTTTTATAGTTTCGATAAGTATTATTGGGTTGAAGCGTAAGTATCGCTTCAGGTTTGTTACTAGCTTTTAATATAATTTTTTTAGAATTTGATAAGTTTAGGGTATCTATTTCTTGTAAATTACTAGATAAAGAATAATTAGTAGGTAGTTCAAATTCTATTTCAAAATCTGAAAAAGCATTTGGAATATCATCAATGTTTTCATTACTATATTGCGTAAATTGTTTGTGTATAAATCGTGCGGGATTTAAATACCAATTTTTTAACGTAATTCTGCCATCATTATCGAATCCGTATTTTGTAAATTTAGAATCAGGAATTTTTACAGAATATACAAAAGTGAAACTCTGTTTAGAACAAGGTAATAAAGGTTGTGTTAATTCAATTTTAATCAAATCTATTTTCCCATTAGGTCGACTCCAAGGAAGCGGGTTGAAATTGCTATCAATAATGTTTTTAACATCTGTGAAACCTCTTTCTTTTTCGGTTGCTAAATGAAAAGATCTAATAAATTCATCCGAAAATCGTTTTGCTAATGCGGAAGATTTTGAA
>JBILST010000130.1:0-6446 GCA_044371865.1 Flavobacterium sp. | reverse complement strand
ACTACTAACCGTAAAACTACCAGAAGATGTTGCAGTACCACCTGGTGTTGTTACCTGAATTGTCCCTGTAGTTCCTGCGCCAACAGTAACAGTAACTGTAGTAGCAGTTGTAGCAGTTATTGTTGCTGCAGTACCACCAATAGTTACCGCTGTAGCTCCAGATAAATTTGTTCCAGTAATCACTAAAGACGAACCCGAACAACCACTAGAAGCTCCTAAACTTGTAATTGTAGGAGGCACAGAATGCGTAACACAAACCGTAAAACCAGCAGCAGTTAAATCACCGTTAAAGTCATGTATTTGAATTTTATAAAAAGCACCAATTGTTAATCCTGTTAAAGCCAATGTTTCAACACCATCGCCACCAGTTAAATCTACACAAGAACCACCGGTTGGGTTACCCGCAACACCACATGTATTTAACACTTGAATTACAGGGTCAAAACCCACAATACCATCTACAGTTACAACATGACTGGAAGCAACTGCCTGAAATTGATACCAAACCGCATTTTCAGCTCCAGTTGTACAATCGCCTGTCTCATTATTATCCGTTGCTCCTAAAGTAGAACCCGTAGTATTTGTACAAGTAGTATTAGAAGTTAATAAAATTGAATTAGCACATTTATCATTAGTTAAAATATGAAATGAACTTATAGGCATGTTGTTAGAAGTTGAATTACCAACTCTTACGTAATAAGTAACTCCGTTTGTCAAACCAGTTAATGATAAAGTTTCTGTATGACCACTCGTACCTGTTGTAGCATTCACAGAACCAATCAATGATAACCCTCCACAAGCACCTGAGTATGCAAAAATCATAGGATTTCTACTACCTGTGGTAACTCTTATTAAAGCTTCTGTTCCCGAAGACACAAAAGAAAACCAACCATCTCTTGCCATTGTTTGACCGTTAACAGCTGCTTGTGTTGGATCATTAACAGTATTATCCGTTATACTAAAAGCTGTGTATTGCGTATTTACATTGACTGCAGTTGCAGTTGCACAGCTAGCTCCTTGTCCAAAAACATTAGAAGCTCCAAAAATTGAGAATAAAGCTATTACCCAGATTAACAATGTGTTGTTGTTACTACTTTTCAAACCAGTCATTACTGGAGAAAAAGTCATAGACTTAGCGATTTTTAATACGTACTTTTTTTGCATAAAACTAAAATTTAATTAAAACAATTGGCTTTGGGGAAGCTTATGTTTCGTAATAAGTACAATTCGAACATTTATACTATTGCAAATCTTTCAGTTAATTTAACTATAAGCAAATTGTCAAAGTATGAATAAATATTTCTAATAAAGAATAACTGTATCTTTTATAGGAATAACTGTTCAATGGTCAAAAGTATATTTATAATTTTAATCCTAAAAACTTTATCGACAACACGTTACATTTTACCGACAAAATCGCAATGTTAACTTTTTTATAATCATTTGTTTATAAAAAAATAAAAAAATACTTACTTTTACCCTTATAATTTGAAATAAAAAACGCTACTTCACTCTTTTTTTTAACAGAATTAAAATATAATTTGCTTAAATTCTTACAATTACGTTTTTATTTATTAAAAACATCATCTTAATATTCACAATAATAAAATTACGATGCCGAGGTTTTATCAATCATTTTTAAAAACCATAAATAATATGAACACCTAAATGTTAAATTAATTGTATTTTTTTTAATAATTTAGTAAGAAAGATTTAATATGATAATTAAATTAAATTAATTATATATATTTGTCTAGTAATACTTTAATTTCAATTGTATGAAAAAAATTATACTTTCTCTAGTAAGTTTTTTAGGTTGCTTTACAGCATTTTCTCAGATGTATGTTAGCCCAAATAGTTATGTCTTCGTTAACAACCAATTTGTGTTTGTAAAACAAGATTTAAATTTACAAAACAACAGTAATTTTTACTTAAGAAATAATTCGCAATTATTACAAGGAACTTCTAGCAACGGTGCAAATACTGGCGCAGGAAAACTTTCAATTTTTCAAGAAGGGACAGTAAATAATTTTCAATACAACTATTGGTGCTCCCCTGTGGGTAATGCATCTGCAACTGTAGGTAATGAGCCATTTGGAATTACTATGTTACATAGACCAACAGCCTTAACTACAAGTACTGCTGCAACAATTTTACCAACTAGCAATTACAATGGAACTTCAAGTCCGTTAGCAATTGCTCCTTATTGGATTTGGAGATTTATAACTTCTACTGCTTATGCACAATGGTCATTTGTAGGTGCAAGTTCAATAATAAACCCTGGAGAAGGATTTACCATGAAAGGAACTTCTGGAACTGACGCTACCATTGCAGATGCAACTGAAAATGTTTCAAATAACTCTGGAAGCAAACAACGTTATGATTTTAGAGGAAAAGCGAACGACGGAAACATGACAGTTTCTGTTGCTCCATCAAAATTTTCATTAGTAGGTAATCCATACCCTAGTGCAATCGACCTTAATTCTTATTTACTAGACCCTTCAAATGCTGCATTAATTAATGGTCAAGCATATTTTTGGGAACAAGTAACTGTAAATTCTCACGTATTAAGCCAATACCAAGGTGGTTATGGAGTTTATAACCCTGTAACTGGAATTTACACACCCGCAGCATTTTACACCTATGATGGAGCAGGAAGTATGGGCAATTCAACAGGCTCTAACGGAACTAATTTCCAAAGAAGATTTGCTCCTGTAGGCCAAGGTTTTATGGTATATGGAAATGGAAATGGAACTATTACCATGAAAAACGATTTTAGAGTTTTTGTAAAAGAAGGTATTGCAAGCCAATCACAATTTGCAAGAACGGAAGAAAATTCAATTGCTGATGTTTATTCAACTGATTCTGAATTTTTTCCTGAAATTCCTAATGTAGCCGGAACAGATTATACTACAATAAGAAAAGGAACTGCTCCTTATATTAGAATCCATGCCATGTATAATAATGGTGGTGTTCGTCCAACAACTATTGCCTTTTTAGATACTGCAACTGACGGATTTGATTATGGTGCTGATGGACGATCTCCTTCTTCAGAAGCTGCTGAATTTTATTATATTTTAAATGACATGCCTCATGAGTATGTAGCAACAGCAGTTCAATTTAATATTGAAAAAAGAATACCAGTTGGATTTAGATGTACGAATCAAACCAACTTTAAACTGCAAGTTAAAGATGTAGTAAATTTTGATCCTAATCAAAATGTATATTTACACGATAAAGAAACAGACATTTATTACGACATTAAAAATAATATGTTTGACATGACAATGCCTGCTGGTAATAACAAATCTCGCTATGAAATTACTTTTATTAACTCAACTTTATCAACCCCAAGTGATGAAATGGAGTCAGTATTTGTAGTTGCTCAAGACAATCAAAACGACATGTTAACACTTTTTAATTCAGAAGCAAAAGATATTAGTACACTAGAATTATATGATGTTACTGGGAAATTAATTTTGAAAAAACAAAGTTTAGGAACAGCTCCTGAATATCGTTTTTCAACTGCTAGTTATAGTACTGGTGTTTATATTGTTAAATTAGCAACAACAGACAATTTAAGTATTTCTAAGAAAATATCTATTTACAATAAATAATTATACTCTTTATAGTATATTTGAAAGCAGCTTTAATAAGCTGCTTTTTTTATGGAATCTGTTAACGAAAAAATAACACTCGCATTACCAAATAACATTGAACTCTTTATTAAAAGAGAAGACAAAATACACCCCATAATTTCAGGGAACAAATTCAGAAAACTAAAATACAATCTAAGTGAAGCAAGAAATTTAGGTCATTCAACTTTAATAACGTTTGGTGGTGCATTTTCAAATCATATTTTAGCTGTTGCCGGAGCTGGTTTTGAGTTTGGATTTAAAACAATAGGTATAATTAGAGGGGAAGAATTAGAAAACAAAATAAATGAAAATCCCACTTTATCGAAAGCTCAACAATTTGGCATGGAATTTTATTTTATAAGCAGAACTGCTTATCGAGAGAAAGAAACCATTTCTTTTATTACACATTTGGAGGAAAAATTTGGACATTTTTTTTTAATTCCAGAAGGTGGAACAAATCAACTGGCGATAAAAGGTTGTGAAGAAATACTAACAAATTTTGACAAAACCTATTTTACACATATTGCTGGTGCTATAGGGACTGGCGGAACTATTTCGGGACTAATAAATTCATCTAACACAAACCAACAAGTAATTGGATTTTCTTCTTTAAAAGGTAGCTTTTTATCTGAGGTAATTTGTAATTTTGCAACGAAATCCAATTGGAACATAAACGAAGGGTATCATTTTGGAGGGTATGGAAAAGTAACTGACGAATTCATTCAATTTTTAAATTCGTTTTACAAGCAAACAAACATCCCATTAGACCCTATATATACAGGTAAAATGGTTTTTGGTGTTTTAGATTTGATTAATCAAGGATATTTCCCTGACAACTCAAAAATATTAATGATACACACTGGTGGTTTACAAGGAATTAAAGGCATGAATTTTGCCTTAGAAAACAAAAATAAAGAAATAATACAATATGATGAAAACTAAATTTGTCCTTTTTATAGTAGCGCTTTTAGTAATGAGTTGCACGGTTTCACGACCTGTGGTAAGAACTACTACAAAAACAAAAGTCACGACAAAGCAAAAATCTACTGCCAAACCAACAACAAAACCTTCAATAAAACCTTCAACAAAAGCAGTTACAACAAATTCATCTATTGAAACAAAACCACAAACGGATTCGGAAGTTAATTTAGATGCTACATCTAAAGTAAAAACGTATGCGGAAGAAATTAAAATATATGTTGACAATTTTAAAGAAATAGCTCAAAACAACATGAAGATTCATGGAATTCCAGCCAGCATAACACTTGCGCAAGGTATTTTAGAATCGGGAGCTGGAAAAGGAAAATTAGCAATAAGTGCCAACAATCACTTTGGTATAAAATGCCACAAAGGATGGACAGGAGAAAGTGTAAATCATGATGATGACGCATCACAAGAATGTTTTAGAAAATATGAACATCCATCAGAATCTTACCGTGATCATTCCTTATTTTTAACTTCAAGACAACGCTATTCTAATTTATTTAAATTAGACAAAGGTGATTATGAAGCATGGGCTAAAGGATTAAAATCAGCAGGCTATGCAACAGATTCTAAATACCCAGATAAACTAATTGGGATAATAGAACGTTTTGAATTATATCAATATGATAATGAAGTTTTAAATCGTGATTTTAAACCTACAAAAAAAGAAGTAATTGAAACTCAAAACGATAATTACTATACTATTCAACAAGGTGATACATTATATTCATTATCTAAAAGATTCAACCTCTCAGTTAATGATTTAATGAAATTAAACAACATGACTGATAATACAATTTCAATTGGACAACAAATAAAAATAAAATAATGTTATATAAAAGAAGTAGCGAACTATTTGTAGCCGCAAATAAAGTAATTCCTGGTGGAGTGAATTCTCCAGTTAGAGCATTTAAAGGTGTAGGTGGTACACCTATTTTTGTAAAAGAAGCAAAAGGAGCTTATTTGTATGATGAAGATGGAAACCGATTAATTGACTATATTAATTCATGGGGACCAATGATTTTAGGTCATTCATTCGAACCAGTTGTTAATGCTGTAATTGAAAGAGCAAAAAAAGGAACCTCTTTTGGGATGCCAACAGAACTAGAAACTCAAATTGCAGAATTGGCAATTGAAATGGTTCCAAATATTGATAAGATTCGATTTGTAAACTCGGGAACAGAAGCTTGTATGAGTGCAATTCGTTTAGCGAGAGGCTATACAAATAGAGACAAAATAATTAAATTTTCAGGATGCTACCACGGGCATTCCGATTCATTTTTAATTGCTGCGGGAAGTGGATTAAGCACCTTTGGTATTCCAAATAGCCCCGGAGTTACTGAAGGAACAGCAAAAGACACCTTACTTGCTGCATACAATGATATTGAAAATGTAAAATCGTTATTTGAGGCAAACAAAAATGAAATAGCGGCAATAATTATTGAACCTGTAGCGGGAAACATGGGGTGTATTCCTCCAGCAGAAGGGTTTTTAGAAGCATTAAGAAATGTTTGCACAGCAAATGGAGCTTTGTTGATTTTTGATGAAGTAATGACTGGATTTCGTTTAGCAAAGGGTGGCGCACAAGAATTATACAACATAAAAGCAGATATTGTTTGTTTTGGAAAAGTAATTGGAGGAGGATTACCTGTTGGTGCTTTTGCCGCTAGAGCAGAAATTATGAATTACTTAGCACCTTTAGGACCTGTTTACCAAGCAGGAACATTATCTGGAAATCCATTAGCAATGGCTGCTGGATTAGAAATGTTAAAAGCCTTACATTCAGATGCAGGTATTTTTAAACGTTTAGATGAAAAAACAGCC
>JBILST010000129.1:0-6464 GCA_044371865.1 Flavobacterium sp. | reverse complement strand
AAAAAAATAAAAATCATTTCCATTTCCAAAAATATTTTCATTATTTCGCATAACGATATAACATTCAACGCCATGCAAAATAAATTTAAAAACAAATACCGCATATCTTCTGCGCGTTTACAAACCTGGGATTACGCGAACAATGGAGCCTATTTTATCACCATCTGCACCCAAAACCGACACCATTTTTTTGGACATATTCAAAATCAAGAAATACAATTATCTGAAATAGGTAAATTTGCAGAACAATATTGGTACGAAATACCCAATCATTTTCCAATGGTTGAATTGGGAAATTTTGTGGTGATGCCAAATCATGTTCATGGGATATTGATTATTAACAAAACGAATGATGAACCATTCGTAGAGACAAGGCATTGCCTTGTCTCTAATATCGAAACCAATTCAATTATTGGTTCATCCCGATTTCAAAATCAGGGAAAAAATACCATTTCATCAATCGTAGGTTCATATAAATCCATAGTCACCAAAATGTCACGACAAATCAACCCCAATTTCGGGTGGCAATCCCGATTTCATGATCATATCATTCGCAATTCGAAATCATTTGATAATATTCAGAATTATATTGAACAAAATCCATTAAATTGGAAAGAAGATGGGTTTTATTTAAATTCTCCATCCACATAAAACCATTTATCATTTTCTAATTTAAAAGTAGAATGTTCGTAATGGACTTGTGCTTTTAAATTTTCATCTAAATAATACGCTTTGAAGGTAACTGTGGTTTCTGTTGAGGCTAGAACTTCTAATTTTAACCATTTGTTGGCTTGACTCCAATCTAAAATATCTTTTTTGTTGTGGAATCGTCTTTTTGAAATATGAGTAGTGTTTACCAAGTAATCAGCGGCACCCGTTGCAAAAGCACTATAACGAGAACGCATTAAGGTTTCTGCTGTGGGTGCGTTTTTAATTCCTTTGATATAAGGTTCACAGCAATTTTGAAAGGAAACGTTATTTCCGCAATAGCAACCCGACATAAATTACGATTTAGATTCGTTGAATTTTCGTTGAATTTCTTTTAATTTTTCAGTACGAGCATTCTTTTTAGCTTTTTCTTTCGCTTGCTCTTTGTGTAATTTGTCGTTGTGTGCTTTAATATTTTTTGGATTATTTCTTCCCATTTTTATAGCCTTTATATAGATTACAAAGATACTAATTTATATCGTATAAAAGTTTGGCACAAGAATTGGTTATATTTACACAAGAAATAATTTAAAATTTAAATATTATGAAGAAAATTACTTTATTGATAGCTTTTATCGGGATGATATCACTACAAAGTTGTACAGTTAACGAGGTAAGAGAAGATAATGATACTATAAGTGAGGTTTTTGAATATTCAAACGTGGATTTAACTTCTGGAAATGGATATTCAGCATTATTAACTTTTCCTCACGCCACTTATTCGTCTGATATGGTTTTGGTTTATCGTTTAGCGGATTATGGTTCTGCTGGAGATGTATGGAAATTATTACCAGAAACTTATTATTTTTCTGACGGAACTTTAGATTTTGGATACGATAATGATTTTACGCGTTACGATGCTCAAGTAAATTTGTTTGGTTTTGACATACCAGGATTGCCTGTTGGAAATCGACTAGATCAAGTGTTTAGAGTAGTTGTTATTCCTTCTTATTTAAATAATAAATCTGCTACTGGTAAATTAGATTTTGAAGATTATAATACGGTTAAAGAATATTATAAATTAGATACAGCTAAAGTTACTAAGATTAAAATGTAAACCAAAAGAGCTATCCAATTACGATAGCTCTTTTTTATTCTGAAATTTTATCAATTTTTAAATAACCAATGTGTTTTTCATCTTCTGAAGTCGCATTGGTTTTTGTTATTTTTAAACGGTACTGCAATTTGAATTTATCCAAAAGAATATCTTCAATGTTGTGAATATCATCTACATCAATGCCATATTTATCATCAATATGCGATTCAGCGCCTTTGAAACCACAATGTTTGTAAAATGTAGTTTGTTTTGCTTTTTTAATCGCTTCGGGTTTTGTTTTCGCAACCACTATTACTTTATAATGATATTCTTCAAATTCTCCTTCTTTGTAACCACCTAAATTTAAAAAGAATAATTGTTCTTCTTGTGTTAATGGTGTTTCTTTAGATACAACTTCAATTGAAAATCCATCAACAGTTGTGATTTTTTGCCACGCGTCAATATGAATTCTACCATTTGCTTCTGGCCAAAAAGCGTTCATATCTGGAACTAAATCTTTTAAACCTGTTCCTATCCCAAAAAAAATATCGTGTTGTTCGGTAAAACGTCCTTTTGGAGTACATCCGAGCATTATCATGTGTAAATTTATTGTTCTCATAGTGTAAAAGTAATAATTTTTATATTTAACCCCTAAAAAAATAGGGTACAAATAAATATTTATTAAAAAATTCATATATTTGCATAACTTTTCATGGGTATAACTTTAAACACACACGCACTTATGTCAACATTTCGTTTTCAAGCTTTAAGAAAAGCAACAGACAGAAAGCCAGTTCACGTAGAAGAATTGGATAGAAAATCAGTTATTTTTGGTAGTAATGTCTTTGGTGACAAAGCTATGCGACAATTTTTAACTCCGGATGCTTATAAAGCAGTTAAAGCAGCAGCTGACGGTGTTAAAATCGATAGAAAAATTGCAGACTATATTGCACTTGGGATGAAAGAATGGGCTTTGTCTAAAGGTGTGACACATTATACACATTGGTTTCAGCCATTAACAGGTACAACAGCTGAAAAGCACGATGCTTTCTTTGAAACATTCCCTGATGGAAGTGACCCAGTTGAAAAATTTGGAGGAAGTCAATTAGCACAACAAGAGCCAGATGCGTCTTCTTTCCCAAATGGAGGAATTCGTAACACTTTTGAAGCGAGAGGTTATACGGCTTGGGATCCAACATCACCAGCATTTATTTTTGGAACTACTTTATGTATTCCAACAGTTTTCGTATCGTATACAGGAGAAGCATTAGATAACAAAACGCCTTTATTAAGAGCGTTACATGCTATTGATTCAGCAGCTATCGATGTAGCAAAATATTTCGATAAAAACGTAAAAAGAGTAACACCAACTTTAGGTTGGGAACAAGAATATTTCTTGGTAGATAGTGCTTTAGCTTCATCAAGACCTGACTTATTAGCAACAGGAAGAACTTTATTAGGACACACTGCAGCTAAAGGTCAACAATTAGACGACCATTATTTTGGTTCAATTCCTACAAGAGTTTTAACGTATATGCGTGATTTAGAAAACGAATGTATGTTATTAGGAATTCCGGTTAAAACACGTCACAATGAAGTAGCGCCTAATCAATTTGAATTAGCACCTATCTTCGAAGAAACAAATTTAGCGGTAGATCACAATTCATTATTAATGGATGTGATGCAAAAAGTAGGAGAGCGTCACGATTTTAAAGTTTTATTCCACGAAAAACCATTCAAAGGTGTAAATGGTTCTGGAAAACACAATAACTGGTCATTAGCAACAGATACTGGAATCAACTTATTAAGTCCAGGAAAAACGCCAATGAGTAACTTACAATTTTTAACGTTTTTCATCAACACAATTAAAGCGGTTCATGACAACGAAGAATTATTGAGAGCGTCAATAGCTTCTGCAAGTAACGACCACCGTTTAGGAGCTAACGAAGCACCACCAGCAATTATTTCGGTTTTCATCGGGCAACAATTGACTAAAGTGTTAGCGGAATTAGAAGGAGTTTCTCAAGGGAAATTATCTCCAGAAGAAAAAACAGATTTAAAATTAAACGTAGTAGGGAAATTACCAGACGTTTTATTAGACAATACAGACAGAAACAGAACTTCTCCATTTGCTTTCACAGGAAACAAATTTGAGTTTAGAGCAGTTGGTTCTTCTGCAAACTGTGCGGTTTCTATGACGACTTTAAATACGATTGTAGCTAAACAATTAAAAGATTTCAAAATTGAAGTAGATGCTTTAATTGAGAAAAAAGATTTAAAGAAAGACGAAGCAATTTTCAATGTTTTGAGAGAATATATTAAAGGGACAAAAGCTATTTTATTTGAAGGCGACGGTTATAGCGATGCTTGGGAAAAAGAAGCTAAAAAACGAGGTTTAAGCAATCACAAAACGACACCTCAAGCATTAAAAGCAAAAGTTTCTAAAAAAGCAATTGAATTGTTTGGAGAAATGGGCGTAATGAATCATGTTGAGGTAGAATCACGTTACGAAATTGAATTGGAAGAATACGTGAAAAAAATCCAAATCGAAGGTCGTGTTTTAGGTGATATTGCTCGTAATCATGTTGTTCCAACAGCTATTCGTTATCAAAATGTGTTAATAGAAAACGTAAAAGGATTAAAAGAAATCTTTGGAAAAGACTTTGAAAAAATTGCTAAAGAGCAAATTTCGTTAATCAAAGAAATTTCAGAACACATCGAAGGCATCAACACGAAAGTGGAAAAAATGACCGAAGAACGTAAAAAAGCAAACGCTTTAACTAGCACAGAAAAAATGGCAGACGCATACTGCGATAAAGTAAAACCTTACTTTGAAGAAATTCGTTACCACGCTGACAAATTAGAATTGTTAGTAGACGACGAACTTTGGACACTAACAAAATACAGAGAATTGTTATTTACGAAGTAATTCATCTAAAATAAATCATAAAACCTGTTCATTTGAGCAGGTTTTTTTTATTTTCGTCATAAATAAAATTACAATGAAAAAATATTTAGGGTTATTTCTATTGCTTAGTTCCATTGCTTTTGGGCAAAATAAATTTACGGTCTATTTTGATACCGATTCGCACCAATTACAACTTTCTGAATTAAACAGATTGGATAATTTTTTAAAAAACAGAGACTTAAAATTTACTAAACTTATTGGGTATTGCGATTATCGTGCTTCAAATGGTTATAACGATACTTTGGCATTGAATAGAGCCAATTTTGTGAATGGAATTATCGAAAAAGTAACCAATCAAAAACAATTATCAATTGAAAGTAAAGGAGAAAATTTCGCGCAAAATTCCGATTTAAAGCTAAATAGAAAAGTAGAAATTTTTTATGAGGAGTTCGTTACTGAAAATGTGCTTCCAAAAGATGATAAAGAAGATTTGTCCCGTCAAGTTTCTATTGCTAAAGTAGGAGATAAGTTGGTTTTGAAAAATTTGCATTTCTACAATCGTTCTGGAATTTTTGTGCCTCAATCGCGTCCTATTTTAGAGGAATTATTGAAAATCATGTTGGCTAATCCTAATTTGAAAATAGAAATTCAAGGTCATATTTGTTGTCAACAAGGAACCGATGTGGAAGATACAGCAAAAGTTAGAGCTTTAGCGGTTTATAATTACTTGATTAACAACGGAGTTAACAAAAATAGATTGAGTTATAAAAGCTTTGGAAGTACTAAGCCAATTCACAAAATTCCAGAAAATAACGAAAATGAACGCAACGAAAATCGTAGGGTAGAAATCCAAATTATTGCGAATTAAATTTATTATTTTTGTTTAAAATATTGTAAATGAAAATCTTAGCTAAATATAAAAAGTTCTTTTTGTAATAAGTTTTTTTAATACTTTTTATTTTTTATATTCGTTACTTTAAATTACCCTAAATGAAATACGTATTACTGCTGTTTGGCCTTATGCTTTCAGCACAAGAAAAGGCGAGTTTTTATTTTGATTTTGATCAAGATACGTTTAATCCAAAGCAAAACGAATTGTTTATGACTTGGTTAAACAACGACGAAAACCGCGAAATTTTGGTAATCAATGGGTATTGTGATTGGTATGGAACTTTTGACTACAACGACACCTTAGCCTATAAGCGAATCAATACAGTTCACACACAATTAAAAACCAAAACTACTACTTCTATTTTTTTTAATGAAAATTTAAAGATTAAAGGTTTTGGAGAAAGAGTTCAAACCAAAAAAGAAAGACGCTATAATAGGAGAGTTGACGTTTTTTATAAGGTTATACCTAAAAAAATCACGGTTAAAGAAGTTGTTTATGATGATCCTGTAGTATATACAGGACAACCTATAAATAAAGAACCCAATGTAGAAGTAAAACAGGATTTGGTTCAAGTTCCTGATACAGATGATTTAATAGATCCAGTAAATCTTTATAAAAGTCAGTATGCTTTGGCAAAAGTGGGTGATAAGTTGGTTATGAACAATTTATATTTTTACGACCGTTCAGGTATTTTCGTTCCAGAATCTTTACCCGTTATGGAAGAATTATTAGATTTTATGATTGCTCATCCAAAAGTTAAAATTGAAATTCAAGGACATATTTGTTGTCAATTAGGAGAAGATCCTGAAGATATTGCTTTAATTAGAGCAATTGCGGTTCATAATTTTTTAGTTGCCAATGAAATTGATGACAGTAGATTGTTATATAAAAGCTTTGGTAGTTCTCAACCTATTCATACA
>JBILST010000128.1:0-6469 GCA_044371865.1 Flavobacterium sp. | reverse complement strand
ATAAATAGCTAAATCAAATTCTTAAGATAGTTTTGAGAAAAAGCTTTGTCGTGTTCAAGTTGGATTTTTAATTCATCAATGTTGCTGAATTTTTGTTCTTCTCGAATGTGTTTCAGTATAGAAACTTGTATGTTTTCTCCATAAATATCCTGATTTAGTTCAAAAAAGTGTACTTCAATAGTTTGTTCGTTATCACCAATAGTTGGGTTGTTTCCAATGTTCATCATTCCAAAATAAACAACATTATTTATAGTACTAGAAACAATATAAACACCGTTTTTGGGTAGTAATTTATAGCTTTCATTTATTTTAATGTTGGCTGTAGGAAAACCAATGGTTCTGCCAATTTTTTTACCTTCAATAACTGTCCCAGAAATAAAATATGAATAGCCTAAATAAGAATTGGCCAAATAAATATCGCCTTCTAACAAAGCTTTTCTTATTTTAGTAGAACTAATTGCAATTTCATCAATTTCTTCGGCACCAATTTGTGCTACCTGAAAACCATATTTTTTCCCGAAAGAAATTAGATCATTAATATCGGCTGTTCTGTTTTTTCCAAATTTGTGGTCGTGCCCTATGATGATTTTTTCTATATTTAATTGGTTAACCAATATGTCTTTAACAAATTCTTCAGCCGATAAGTTAGAGAAAGCGGTGTCAAAAGGATGAATAATTAAAGTGTCAATTCCAAATTTCTCTAGCAAAGTTGCTTTTTCATCAATAGTATTTAACAGTTTAATAGCGTTATCTTGTTGTAATACCATTCTTGGATGTGGGAAAAAAGTTAGAACAATTGATTCGTACTTACCATTGTTTGTGCCTTTTGTTAATTTGTCTAATATAGATTTGTGCCCAAGATGAACACCATCAAATGTCCCTAAGGTTAGAATTGTTTTCTTTTTTGAAGAAAAATTAAAGATGGATTGAATTGTTTTCAAAAAAATATTTTTGCAAATATAATTTCTTAAACTTTATTAGAATAGAAAAATTCTCTAAAATATTTGATAAGAGACTGTTAATGTTTCATTAAGTTAACTGCTAAATATAGTTAAAAGTTGGTAATATTTTTCAAATAATAACTTTTTTTTAATATGTTTGTATATTAATCAACTTATTTAACCCAAAATGAAAAGAAAATTACTATTTTTATTATCAATTATCTTGTTTTCCAATCTAAGTTTTGGACAAGGTAATTTCTGGACTAAAACTTCTGAAGAGAAGTTGAAAGGAAATGAAAAAATGGATAGAGATGTTTATCCGTCAAAGTCTCAGTTGTTCCATTTAGATTTTAACGCATTTAAACAACTATTGTTAAGTGCTCCAATGGAAAATTCTTCACTATCATCAAATTTAGTTATACAATTTCCGGATTATGAAGGAAATTTAAAAAACTATAAAGTTTTTGAAGCCCCAGTTATGGAAAAAGTGTTGTCAGATAAATTTCCTACGATTAGATCCTATTCTGCACAAGGTTTAGATGATTCTTCATCAACATTAAGATTCAGTATAACTCATTTCGGACTACACGTTATGTCGACTTCAGGTAAAATGGGTACATATTACATTGATACTTACACTAAAGATTTAGATAATTATATTGTATACAGCAGAAAAGATATTCAAAAAGCAAGATCTTTTGGTTGTTTTGTACAAGATAATGACCCTGCTTTTGAATCAAGTAGAGGATATGAAAATCAAGTTTTAGTAAATGACGGAAATTTTCGTCAATATAGATTAGCAATTTCAAACACAATTGAATACGCAGCTTATCATTTAACCGCAGCAGGAACTCCAGTAGGTGCATCATTGGCTGTAAAAAAAGGAGTTGTTCTATCTGCAATGGTTGTAAGTTTAACAAGATTAAATGGAATTTACGAAAGAGACATGGCTGTAAGAATGAATTTAGTAGGGAATAATGATCTTGTAATATTTATTGATTCGGATAGTTATACTAATTCTCCAACAATGATTGATGAAATTCAACCTATAGTTGATGGGCTATTAGGTTCTGGTAATTATGACATGGGTCATGGGTATTGTACTACTGATTCTGGGATTGCACAAGTTTCATCTGTTTGTGGGTCTGGTAAAGCAAGAGGTATTACTGGAAATCCTGCTCCAGTAGGTGATCCATTTGATGTTGATTATGTTGCGCATGAAATGGGGCATCAGTTTGGTGCTAGTCACACACAAAATAATAATTGCAATAGATCTGCAGCATCGGCTTATGAACCTGGAAGTGCAAGTACAATATTGGGTTATGCAGGAATTTGTGCTCCAAATGTTCAAACAAATTCAGACGCTCATTTTCATGCAAGAAGTATTTTACAAATGACATCTTTTGTTACAAGTGGTTCTGCATCTTGTAGAGCTATTAGTGCTACTGGAAATACAGCGCCAGTTGTTAATGCTGGGGCAAATTTTACGATTCCTAATGGTACAGCTTTTATTTTAAAAGGTTCTGCAACTGATGCAAATGGAGATGCTTTAACTTACTGTTGGGAGCAATATAATAACGAAGTTACTACACAACCACCTTTACAAACAGCAACTTCAGGACCTAATTTCAAATCAGTTCCACCAAGCACATCTCCAAATAGATATATGCCAAGTTTTTCAGATGTATTAAACGGAAACTTAGCGCCAACTTGGGAAGTTGTTCCTAATGTGGCAAGAACAATGAATTTTGCACTTACAGTAAGAGATAATAGAGCAGGTGGTGGAATGACTAATCGTGGCGACATGACAGTAACTACAGCGAATGTAGGGCCTTTTAGAGTAACTAGTCCTGCGGCATCAACTTCATGGAATACTGGTAGTACTCAAACAATTACTTGGGATGTAGCAGGTACTACAGGAAACGGAATTAATACCGCTAACGTAAATATATTAATTTCCACAGATGGTGGAGCTACATTTTCTACTTTAGTAGCAAATACGCCTAATGATGGAAATCAAACAGTTACAATGCCTGCAACAGCAGCTGTAAATTGTAGAATTCTTGTTGAAGCTATTGGGAACATTTTTTACGCTGTTTCTCCAAATTTCACTATAGGTTATACACTTCAAACTATATGTAATACATATTCTAACAATACAATACAGAATATTTCTGATGGTCCAAGTCCAACTGTTTCAACAGCTGGGCCGACTTTAACATCAGTCATAAATATTCCAATTTCTCAAACAATAACAGATGTAAATGTAAATGTAAATGTAACACATGAATGGATAAGAGATTTGGTTTCACGTGTTGTTCATCCAGATGGTACAGTAATTATTCTAGGAAATAGAATTTGTAACAGCCAAGATGGTTATAATATTACATTTAACGATGGTTCTCCAGCAATTGTTTGTACAGCCCCTATAACTTCTGGGACTTTTAATCCTAATCAACCACTAACTGCTTTAAATTCGAAAACGACTAATGGTAATTGGAGCTTAACTATAAATGATTATTTCCAAGGCGATATAGGAACATTAAATTCTTGGTCTGTAGAAGTTTGTTATGTACAAGCCACTCTGACATCTGAAAATTTTGGACTAGAAAACTTTACTTTGTATCCAAATCCAAATAATGGAAACTTTAATATTCAATTTACTTCAACTTCTGGAAATGAAATTAAAGTAAATGTTCATGATGTAAGAGGAAGAGAAATCTATGCAAAATCTTTCACAAACAATGGTTTGTTTAATGAAAACTTACAATTAGATACTGTTCAATCTGGAGTATATCTTGTAACTGTTCAAGATGGTTCTAGAAAAGAAGTTAAGAAAATTGTTGTACAATAATTAATTGTTCTGCATTTTAAAAAGAGAAGACATTTGTCTTCTCTTTTTTTTGTAAAAATTTAAAATGTAACAAAAAAAAATTATATTTGTTTACTAATCAAAAACTTAGCATTAATGAAAGAAAAATTATTTATTATTGTTTTGCTGTTTTCTTCGTTTATTTTAAACGCTCAAACGAAGTCTTTTTGGCATCAAATTGAAGAAAGTTCTGTTGAAAACAAATCAAAGGTAAGAAGAGCCTCTTTTCCAAATGAATACCAGTTGTGGAAGTTAGATCTTCAAAGTTTAAAAAACACATTAAGAAACGCTCCAGTTAGAGGAGCATTTAATGGTATCTCAACCGTTATTATTCAGTTGCCAAATGCTGAAGGTCAACTAGAGCAATTTAGGGTTTTGGAAACGCCAATTATGGAAAAAGGTTTGGCTGATAAATACCCAACTATAAAATCTTATGTAGGAAAGGGAATTGATGATGTAACTGCTGTTGCTAGATTTTCTATTACTGAATTTGGTTTACATAACATGACCATGTCCGCTGGAAAAAGCACTGCTTTCATAGATCCATACACGGAAGATACTCAAAATTATATTGTTTATAATAAAGCCAGTTTAGTTGGTGATGGTCAAACTTTTGAATGTTTAACTACGGAAGGAGTTCATCTGCCGTCTATTGAAAATGACAGAAGAGCTAATGCTTTATTTAGAGCAGATACGGATGATAAGGTATTAAGAACTTATCGATTAGCACAATCTTGTAATGTAGAATATGGAAATATTTTCAGAGGAAGTACGGCAGATCCAGTTGCTACTCAAAAAGGCAGAGTACAAGCTCAAATGGCAATTACAATGACCCGTGTTAATGGGGTTTATGAGAATGATTTAGCGATAACAATGATTTTTGTTACAAATAATGATGCACTTATTTATGTTGGTACTGCCAATAGCGACCCTTGGTCTAATGAATGGAATATAAAAACAGGACAAACTATAGATGCTAATATTGGATTTAATAGTTACGATATTGGACATAATTTTAACACTACTGGAGGTGGAAATGCGGGATGTATTGGTTGTGTTTGTAGTACAAGTACAAATGCCAGTGGAGGTTTTCATAAAGGAACGGGTTATACAGGTCGTTCAAATCCTACAGGTGATGCATTTGATATTGATTATGTTGCTCATGAAATGGGACACCAATTTGGTGGATATCATACTCAAAGTAGTTCTGGTTGTCGTTCAGGAAGCGGTTTAACAGAAGTTGAACCAGGGTCAGGGTCAACTATCATGGCCTATGCAGGAATTTGTGCTTCAAATGTGCAAGGTAATAGTGATGCTTATTTCGGATATGTTAATATTAGAGATATAATGGAAAATGTTAAGTTTGGTGTAAGTCAACCTACTTTAGCAATAACTAATTTTTCAAATAATCCACCTACTGCAAATGCTGGTAGAGATTATGTAATTCCAAAATCGACTGCTTTTATGCTGGTAGGTCAAGGAGTTGATCCAGAAGGAGATCCAATAACTTATACATGGGAGCAAAATGATCCACAAAATCCTAATACAACGGCAGCTCCAGTGGCTACAAGAGCTTCAGGGCCTATGTTTAGATCTATCTGGGGAACATCATCACCAACTAGGTATATGCCAAGTATGGCAACAGTTTTAACAGGTGCTACTTCTAGTACTTGGGAAGTATGTCCTTCTGTGGCAAGAGATTTAAACTTCTCATTGACAGTTAGAGATAATAATTCTGGAATTGGTCAAACAGCAACAGATGAAATGAAAGTTACAGTTAATGGTACAGCGGGTCCTTTTGTGGTAAATGCGCCAAATACAGTTGTTTCTTGGCAAGGAGGTTCAAACCAAAATGTTACATGGAATGTTGCAGGAACCGATGTTAATGGAATAAATGCTAAATATGTTGATATTTACTTGTCTACAAATGGAGGAACAAGTTTTCCAATATTGTTAGCGAGTAAAGTTCCAAACGACGGTTCTGAAACAGTAACAATTCCTAATACTGCTGGCACAACGAATCGAATAATGGTTAAAGGTTGGGATAATATCTTTTTTGATGTTTCAAATACAAACTTTACTATAACTGCAGCTACCAGTACTATGGCTGTATCATTTAATGGTGTTGAAGGTGAACAAAACAAATCTGTTTGCCAAGGTGCTTCTGCTTCATATACTATAAAGTATGATGCCTTAGCTGGGTTTAGTGGTGTAACAACTTTTGCTGCAACAGGTAATCCTGCCGGTACTACGGTTACTTTTTCACCAACATCAATTGCTGCCAATGGAAATGTTACAATGACGATTTCTAATACAGCTGGAATTACGCCAGGTTTTTATAGTATAATCGTTACAGCTACTTCAGGTGCTGTTAACAAAACCGTTCCTTTCTATTTAGAATTATTAAATTCAAATTTTGCAGCATCTTCGTTAACTTCTCCAGTAAATAACTCAGTTGGGCAAGGAGTTAGTTTAAATTTAACATGGGTTGCTGATCCCAATGCAACTTCTTATGATGTTCAAGTTGCGACAGACTTAGCATTTACAAATATTTTTTCAACAGGAAATTCTATTACTAATTCTTATGCAATAGCTGGATTGGCAGAAGGGACTACTTATTTTTGGAGAATAAAGCCTAAAAATTCTGGTTGTAGTA
>JBILST010000032.1:0-14128 GCA_044371865.1 Flavobacterium sp. | reverse complement strand
ACCGATGCGATTTGCTTTCTCAGAAACATTAAACAACTCTACAAATATGGGAGTTTGCGTAAGCACTCAGGATATGCAAAATTTTGAACCAGCACTTTCTAAGATTGTAACTCCTGGAAATATCTATAGATCAATGCTTTACTATCGATTAAATACAATAGACGAAACATATCGTATGCCATTACATGGTAGAACATTGATTCATGATGAAGGAGTCCTTCTGGTTGAAGAATGGATTAATTCATTAACTAATCCTTGCAATTAAAAAAATATTTACTTTTAAATAATAATTATGAAAAACTCTACTCTTTACATTCTCTTTACATTATTATTTTCTCTAACAATTCAAGCACAAGATGCTTGTGGTAGTGCCATCACAATTCCAGGTGCGGGTACTTATTCTGTTGGAGTAATTAATGGTTCACAACCTACTGCTTTTTGTGCACCAAATGGTGCAATTCCTGTAGCTAACATCCCTGCAGGGGAATGGTATTCTTACACACCTTCTCAAAACTATTCTGTGACCATATCTACCGATATTGCAGCAAATAATCCTAAAAAAGACACTCGTGTTCACGTTTACAGTGGCAACTGTGGATCATTAACTTGTGTTGCTGGTGATGATGATTCAGGAACAAGTTTCTCATCAATTGTAACATTTAATGCTACAGCTGGTACAACTTATTATATTGCTTGGGATAATAGATGGTTAAGTGTTGCAAATAATACAGGTTTTAGTTTTCAATTTTCTGAAAGTACTATTGTTATTCCTACAACACCTGTTTCTTACACCACACAAACTGTAGGAACAATCAACAGCCAATATAACATTTGTGTAGCGGATATGAATGGTGACTTTAAAGATGACATCGTAGGTATTAGTGCTGCTAATATGAGAATTCATTATCAAACAAACACCCCTGGAACATATACAATAACTGATTTTCCTTTATCTGGTTCTGTTTTATTACCAAATTGGAGTATGGCTGCTGGCGACTACAATAAAGACGGTTTTAATGATGTCGTTTTAGGAAATGGAAGTGGTGCTACAATCTTAACCTCAAATAGTACCGGAACCGCTTATACTACAAACACGCCAGGACAATATATATTTTCCCAAAGAACTAACTTTTCAGACTTAAATAATGATGGCAATTTAGATGTTTTTGTTTGTCATGATATTGCTCCAAGTTGTTACTATTTAAATGACGGAAGTGGCGCATTAACTTTTTACCAATCAACTGTAACACCAGGCGCAATGAGCATTGCAACAAGTACGGGTAATTATGCTACTCTTTTCACAGATTTTGATAACGATGGCGATTCAGATGTTTTTGTATCAAAATGTTCTGGACCACCATGTGAATTATATCGCAATGATGGTGCTGGAATCTATACAAATATTTCTGCCCTTGCAGGAATCAACATAACACCTATTCAAACTTGGTCGTCTGCAATAGCTGACTTTGATAATGATGGTGATATGGATATTATTATTACCGCTAGTTCAGGATCACACAATTTTTTTAGAAACAATTTAGACACTTCTAATAGTACTGAAGAAGCTTACACTAATATTACTTTAGGGTCTGGATGGGATTCAAATGCATCAACAAACATTGACAACTTAGCGTATGACTTTGATAATGATGGTAAAGTAGATGTAATTGGTGGCGGAAATAAAATAATGTTTAATCAAGGAAATAATACTTTTAGTCCTGTAACTTATTCAGGATTATCGGTATCTTCTGTAGGTGATTTAAATAATGATGGTTTTTTAGATTTTCAAAACGGAACAACAATACGATATGCAGTACCAAACGGAAATAATTGGATAAAATTCAATTTACAAGGAATACAAAGTAATAGAAACGGAATTGGTGCAAGAGTAGAAATTCATGGCGCATGGGGAAAACAAATTAGAGACATCAGAAGCGGCGAAGGATTTAGACATATGAGTACATTAAATGCTCATTTTGGAATTGGAACAGCAACAGCAGTTTCTCAGGTGGTGGTTATATGGCCTTCTGGTGTGGTAGATGTAATTAACAACCCAAACATCAATCAAGCCTTATCCATTATTGAAGGTTCTAGCCCATTAAGCTTAGTAGATAATGGGAACTCAAAAATTATTTTACATCCAAATCCAAGTACAGAAATAATTACACTTTCAAACATTGAACTCCTTAATATCAAAGATATTTCGATTATTTCTACACTAGGAAAAGAAATTAAAAAAGTTAAACTTTCTAATTCTACATTTTCAGTATCTGATTTATCAGAAGGCCTTTACATCTTACTTATTGAAACGTTAGATGGCAAGAAATACTCTGAAAGTTTTATAAAGAAAAATTAATATACACCTATCTTTTTACCAAAATAAAATAATTTATTACATTTACGTAACAAAAATATATTCAAATGAAAAAAATCGCAAAAATCGCATTTACAGCCCTATTATTTGTTGGAGTTTATGCAAATGCACAAACACAATTAAAAAAAGGTTCTGTAACCTATAGTATGACCATGCCAAACACAACCGAAGAAATGGCTGCAATGGGTGAAAGCACAATAACTGTTCATTTTGACGAAAAAATACAAGCCACAGACATGAGTATGATGGGCGGTATGATGTTGATGAAAACAATTGTTCCAAATGAAAACAAAAAAGATTCTAAAATGACCGTTGAAGTAATGGGCATGAAATATGAAATTACTGATGCTGGAGAAGAAGCTTCAAAAAATGCAAATGGTGTTGCTAATTTAGATAATGCAAAAGATATTGTTTACGATAAAAAAGACACAAAAGAAATTGCAGGTTTTAAATGTTATAAAGCTACGGTAAACATGAACGATGGTACAAAAAGCACTTTTTATATAACAGAAGCAATTGCACCACAAATGGGAGGCGCTGAATCAAAGTTAAAACTTGCTGGTTATCCATTAGAAATCACCACTCAAACTGCGCAAGGTGACATGGTTATGAAAGCTACTAAATTTTCAAAAGATATTCCTGCAGATGCTTTTAAAGTTGGAGAAGGATTTACTAAAACTACTATGGAAGAGTTCCAAAAACAAATGGGTGGTATGTAATATCAAACAAAATCTATTTATAAATAAAGAAGCCATCTCATATTAAATTTGAGATGGCTTCATTGTTTTATATTTTACTTTTAAAAAGCTGCTGAACCAACCATTGTAATAACAGCACCTACAATTATTAGTAAATATAAAGAAAGTATAACAATAACAGATATTCCTAAAAATTTGTGATGTGATTTTAAATTCACAAAAGCATCTGCTAATAAATTACTATCGTTAAACTGAAGCGCAGTTTTTACACTTGAAGAATATTTATACAAATAATAAATGGGAAAAAAATAAAGCACAGCCATTAGCAAATAAAACAATGACAAGAAATTTTTCATTGCGCCAAAAAAACCAAAACTACTCACTTCATCTGGTAAAGTTGATAATGTTATAGTCATAACAATTGCAGCAAGCACCATTAATCCTACACCTATAAAACCCATAATTGACAAGAAAAATGTCCATTTTGCACCTTCTTTTAAAGCGTCTTTAGCCAATTGATTTAATTCTAAATTTTGTTCCATATTATTTTTCGAATTCTTTTAATGTATTAATTATTATAGAAACACAATCTCTTAATTGTTCCTCAGTCATTACTAAAGGTGGCGCAAAGCGAATGATGTTTCCGTGTGTTGGCTTTGCTAATAAACCGTTTTCAGCTAAACGCACACAAATATTCCAAGCGGTGTCACTTTCTTCGGTATCGTTAATTACAACGGCATTCAACAAACCTTTTCCTCTTACTAAAGTAGCAATGTTTGAAGTTTCGATAAATTTTGCTAATTCCTCACGGAAGATTTTTCCTAATTTTCTAGCATTTTGAGACAAACTTTCTTCTGAAACTACTTCTAAAGCTGCCATAGCAACCGCAGCTGCCACAGGATTTCCTCCAAACGTAGAACCATGTTGTCCTGGCTTAATCACATTCATAATGCTATCATTTGCCAAAACAGCCGAAACTGGATAAGCACCACCTGATAATGCTTTTCCTAAAATTAAAATATCTGGTTGGGTGTAAGTCTCTTGCTTTTCACATTTTGATTCACAACTACAATTACCACAAACCGCTAATAACGAACCTGTTCTTGCAATACCTGTCTGCACTTCATCAGCAATAAACAATACATTATTAGCTTTACATATTGCTTGCGCTTTTTTAAGAAAATCGGTTGCTGGTGTATAAACGCCTGCTTCACCTTGAATTGGTTCAACTAAAAACCCTGCAATATTTTTTGATGAATTTACGGCTTTTTCTAACGCTTCAATATCATCATAAGGAATGCTTATAAATCCTGCAGTGTAAGGTCCGAAATTTTTTCTTGCGTTTTCATCGTTTGAAAATGAAATGATTGTAGTAGTTCTTCCGTGGAAGTTACCGTCACAAACTATAATTTGAGCGTCATTTTCGTTAATTCCTTTTTTCTCGTATGCCCATTTTCTACATAATTTTAAAGCAGTTTCTACAGCCTCAGCACCCGTATTCATAGGTAATACTTTATCAAATCCGAAGTAGTTTGTTACAAATTGTTCGTAAACACCTAATTTATCATTGTAAAATGCTCTTGAAGTTAAGGTTAATGTTTGTGCTTGTGCTACCATTGCTCCTACAATTTTTGGATGACAATGTCCTTGATTTACCGCAGAATATGCTGAAAGAAAATCGTAATATTTTTTCCCTTCAACATCCCAAACATAAACTCCTTCTCCTCTACTTAAAACTACTGGTAGTGGATGATAATTGTGTGCACCATACTTATCTTCTAATGCAATTGCTTCAGCCGAACTCATTTTTTCTAAAACTGACATAAAATATTTTTTATTGATTGTTACATCGCAATTCCTTCTTAATGGTGAGAAATCAACCGATTACAAAAGTAGTAAATTTTGTTGGAAGATAGAAGTCGGATACTGGAAGAAAAAAACGCCAAACTCTCTACTTCGAGCTCCCAACTCTCAACTCAAACATTTCCAACAAAGTCGTAACCGTATTCCAATTTCGTATAGTGGCCACAACGTTTAATTTCTTCTCAATGTATTTTTGATCAAGTCTTGTTTTTCCTGCTCCAACCGCGTATTTGATGTAAATTCTACTTTTATCAATAGCGGCTTCATCAGGTTTGAATTGACTTATTTTTAAATCATTTAAAGCACCACTTGATAATTCTTTTGAAATAAAGGCAACATACAATTTCTTAGTATCGCACTCTTTTTCTTTGAGATAGATATTATTCTTCAAACAGGCTTCCAAGTCTTCTTTAGCGACCACCACAACTGGAACTTCCAAACCTAGTTCTTTGAAAATTTCTTGTTTGATTTTAAAACCAACACCTGCGCCGTGTTCTTCTTCCGAATCTACAAAAACATTTCCTGATTGAATGTAAGTTTGCACATTTTGAAATCCAGCATTTTCTAAAACAGTTTTCAAAACATCCATTTTTATCATGTTATGACCCGAAACGTTAATTCCGCGTAGTAAGGCTAAGTGGGTTTTCATTTTTTAAAATTTGGCATAAAAGTAAAATATATTATCAAATCCACCCAACAATTCTTATTTTTGCGTCATGGGAAAAAAGAAAACAGACAAAATCGTATTCGAAAACGTAAAAATCCTTGATGCAGGTGCAAAAGGTGTATCAGTAGCAAAAGCGCCTGATGGCAAAGTAATATTTCTTCCAAATGTAGTACCCGGCGATGTGGTAGACGTACAAACCATGAAGAAAAGAAAAGCGTATTACGAAGGTAAAGCTATAAAAATCCACGAATTTTCAGAACATAGAATTGAACCAGTTTGTGAGCATTTCGGTGCTTGTGGTGGTTGCAAATGGCAAAATATGAAGTACAGCCAACAATTGTTCTATAAAAATCAGGAAGTATTTAATAACTTGAAACGTATAGGTAAGATTGAATTACCTGATTTTGAGCCAATTTTAGGTTCAGAAAAGCAATTATTTTATAGAAATAAAATGGAATTTGGTTTCTCGAATGCGCGTTGGATGACCGATGCCGAAATTCAATCGGGAACTGAATTTGACAATAAAAATGCGTTAGGTTTTCATATTCCAAGAATGTGGGATAAGATTTTAGATATTGAAAAATGTCATTTACAAGAAGATCCATCCAACGAAATTCGTAACGAAATCAAACGTTTTGCAAACAAAAACAATCTTAATTTCTTCAATGCAAGAGCTGTTGAAGGTTTATTAAGAACGTTGATGATTCGTACTGCTTCAACTGGTGAAATCATGGTGCTGATTCAGTTTTATGAAAACGATAAAAACGGAATTGAACTGATGATGAATTTCTTGGCGGAACGTTTTCCTCAAATTACTTCGTTACAATATGTAATCAATCAAAAATTGAACGATACATTATATGATCAGGAAATAATTTTATTCAAAGGTCGCGATTATATTTTGGAAGAAATGGAAGGTTTGCATTTTAGTATTAATGCGAAATCGTTTTATCAAACCAATTCGGACCAAGCGTATGAATTGTACAAAATCACTAGAGAATTTGCAGGTTTAACCGGAAATGAAACGGTTTACGATTTATACACAGGAACCGGAACCATTGCACAATTCGTATCGAAAAAAGCGAAAAAAGTAATTGGTGTTGAAGCCGTTCCTGAAGCGATAATTGATGCAAAAGCGAATGCTGAACGCAATAACATTACGAATTGTGAGTTTTATGTTGGTGACATGAAAAACGTTTTCAACGATGAATTCATCAACCAACATGGGCAACCAGACGTTATCATCACTGATCCACCAAGAGACGGAATGCATAAAGATGTGGTAGAAATGTTATTGAAAACGGATGTACCAAAAATTGTGTATGTAAGTTGTAATTCGGCAACACAAGCACGAGATTTGGCTTTGATGGACGAGAAATACAAAGTTGTTCGTGTACGTCCTGTGGATATGTTTCCGCAAACACATCATGTGGAAAATGTGGTTCTTTTAGAAAAAAGATAAATATGAAAAAAATAGTTTTTATAACCCTATCCTTGCTTTTAGCCGTTTCATTTTGGAATTGTGAAAAAGATGATATCTGCGTGGATGGAACGCCTGTAACTCCTCGATTAATTATTGAGTTTTATGATGCGGCTAATCCTACTGTTTTAAAGAATGTTACCAATCTTAGAGTGGAGGAATTGAATACAGATAATGGTGTAGTTTTTAATGAAGACATAGATGAAACTCTTCCAGCTAGGTATTTATCAAACGGGAATAAAATTGCTATTCCATTAAAAACATTTTCTGAAACTTCAGCATTTGAATTCATCTTTAATTATGGTGATGCTGCTGCAAATACAGATGTCATTACTTTTAATTACACAAAAGATGATGTTTATATTTCTCGTGCCTGTGGATATAAAACAATTTTTAATTTAATCGATATTACGCCCACTCCGTTTCCTGTATCAGGATATTGGATTCAAGATATTGACATTATACAATCTAATATAGAAACCGAAAATGAAGTACATGTTAAAATTTATTTTTAGTCTGAGCTTGGTTTGCGTTTCGTTATTAGGAAATGCCCAAACCAAAGATACCGCAAAAGTTTTATATCCAGAGCGTTATGGTTTACGATTGGGGGTTGATTTACATAAAATAGCAAGAGCTTTTTATGAAAAAGACTACAGAGGGTTGGAAGTAGTAGGAGATTACCGATTAACTAAAAAGTTTTACATTGCAGGTGAAATTGGAAACGAAGACAAAACCATTGACGACGACCGCCTGAATTTCACCACGAAAGGAACCTATTTTAAAGTAGGTTTTGACTACAACTCTTTTGAAAACTGGCTCGATATGGAAAACATGATTTACGTAGGAATGCGTTATGGTGTTAGTAGTTTTAGTCATACATTGAACACTTATAAAATTTATGACCCAACGAATTATTATGGGGAAACAATCATTACTTCTGGAGCAAAATTTGATAATTTAAATGCCAGTTGGGTGGAAGTAATTGGTGGTATCAAAGCCGAACTATTCAATAACTTATATTTAGGTTTTTCCGTACGATTGAACTATTTAGTTTCCAACAAAAAACCAGCAGATTTTGACAACCTTTTCATACCAGGTTATAATCGAACATATGATGGAAAATTTGGAGCTGGATTTAACTACACGCTAAGTTATTTCATACCAATTTACAAAAAGAAAAAAGAGCTAGCGACAACAACTAAATAAATAAAGATTCCTCAAACAATTGAGGATTTTTTGTTTAGTATAAGTTCTTAAAATATATCAAATGCAAAAAAAATATTGCTTTATTTTTTAATAGACAACTCGATAAAAAGCTAATAAAACCGTTAAAAATATAGTGATTTTCATAATTTAAAATATTATATTTGAATCATACAAAAAAGCTTTAAATAAAAAACCATATGAAAATAAATTACTTCGTTAGAAATAGCATAATCACTATTATTGTTATCTCATTAATTTCATCTCCTATTTATGCTTGTACAGGTATCACATTACTTTCAAAAGATGGTGGTGTAGTTGTTGCTAGAACCGTTGAATGGGCATTGAACGATGCACAACACAATCAACTATTAGTGGTTCCACGAAATAAAGAATTCAAAGCACAAACTCCTGAAGGAACAAATGGTAAAAGTTGGAAAGGAAAATATGGCTTTTTAACACTTACTGCTTATGGACAACCATATGGTCCAGATGGCGTTAATGAAGAAGGTTTGTACGTAGGTGTTTATTATTTACCGGGTTTTGCTGAATATGCTGTTTATGACAAAACTAAAGCATCAAAATCTATGAGTGTAGGAGATTTAATGCAATGGATGCTTTCTTCCTTTAAAACAGTAGACGAGGTTATTGCGCAACTTAACAACGTTATTGTGGTTAATGTTGAAAACAAAGATTTTGGTGGTGCTGCGCTGCCATTTCATTTTAAAATAGTTGACCCAAGTGGAAGTAGCAAAATAATTGAAATTGTAAATAAAGGTGAGGTAAAAATATACGATCCGTACTTAGGGGTTATTACTAATTCTCCAACATATGACTGGCATCTTATTAACCAAAGAAATTATTTAAATATTTCAAATTCACCCAATCAACAAAAAGTATTTGGTAACTACGAATTAAATCCGTTAGGTGGAGGTTCTGGATTAATAGGTTTACCTGGTGATTTTACTCCCCCATCAAGATTTGTAAGAGCAGCTGCTTTTACAGCTTCGTGCCGCCCATTAAGCACCTCAATTGATGCTGTATTTGAATCTTTCAGAATACTTGATAACTTCAATATTCCCCTTGGTGCTCAAATGCCTTCAGAAAAAACACCATCAGATATTGTTAGTGCAACTCAAATCACTTCTTCGTGTGACTTAAAGGAAAAAGTGTATTATTATCATACCATGTGGAATAGACAAGTTAGAAAAATTGACCTTAAATTAATAGATTTTTCAGCAATTAAAGAACAAATCATTGATGATGATGTACTTAAAGAGAATGTCATAAAAGATGTAACTCCCTTGCAATCAAAAAAGAAAAGAACAACTAAAAACTAACAGCCCATGAACATTTTAGATAAAATAATTCACTCTACTGAAAAGACCATTTACTACATTTTGTCATTCATTTTACTTTTATTTGTAGTCTATGAAGTTTTTGATCTTGTCAAGCTATTTTAAGATGAAGTGACTAAAGCAACAATAGAAAACAAATCAATTGCACTTACTGGAGTTCCATTATTTTTTAATATCATCATCGCATTAGAAATTATGGAAACTTTCAAAGGGAACAATGAAAATATTTTACGAAAAGTTAAATTAATTTTACTAATTGCATTAACTGCCATCTCTAGAAAAGTAATTACAATGGATGTAAAGCATGTGGGTTTTGAAACAGAGATAGGAATTTCAATACTAATACTAACAATTTGTATAGGTTACTTTATTTTAAACAACCTCAAGTTTCAAAAAATAAACAAACAAAAATAACCCATTATATAGGTTAATAACGCAAAAATCCCGAGCTCACACTCGGGATTTTGTTATTCTATTTCTTTTACACCTTTAATAAAAAGCCACTTCATATAGATTTTTTCTCCGTTGTGCGTTTTTATCGCTTGAAACTTTGGTGCTAAAAGCAACGCTACCATAAAAGCAGTCATTGGTATCCATATTCCATTCAAGTGCGTGAATTCACCAACTAAATATAATGTAGGTAAATAAATCACTACGAATCCTAAGAAGTTATATAAGAATGATTTTACTTTTTTTGTCATTGTTTATAATGTTTAATTGTTGAACTAATAAATTGTTGAATTGAAAAACTCTTTGTCAAGCTGAATTAATTTCAGCTTCTCCAAATAGATTCTGAAACGAGTTCAGAATGACAAAATAGCTTATTCCTCAGTATTCATATACTTTCCTTTCTTACTACCTTCATACATTTCGTATTTCACCAAACGGGCTTCTAATTTACCATTAAAAAGTTTGATTTTTCTACTTGGCTTCAAACCTACGAATTTCAAAGCTTCTAAATTGGCTGTAATAAACCAAGCATTGGTATTGGGATAATTTTGTTTCAAGGTGTCACCAATTTCTCTGTAAAAACGTTCCATATCAATATCCAAACGCTCTCCATAAGGCGGATTGAAAACCATGTGCAACGGTCCTTCGGTTTCTTTTTTGGAATCGAAGAAGTTTTCGTTGGTAATCGTAATATATTCGTCTAAATTGGCGTTTCTAACATTGTCTTTTGCTTTAGCAACCGCACTTGGCGCTTTGTCATAGCCTGTAATCGTATAATGAAATTCGCGTGTTTTCTTTAATAACGATTCTAAAATATTATCAAATAATTCGGCATCCCAATCTTTCCATTTTTCAAAACCAAATTCCTTACGATTAATATTCGCTGGAACGTTGCAAGCAATCATCGCAGCTTCTGCCAAAATAGTTCCCGAACCACACATAGGATCTAAGAAATGACTTTTTCCTTCCCAACCTGCTAAAATCAACATACCAGCCGCTAAAACTTCGTTGATTGGTGCAATATTTGTAGCAGTACGATAACCTCTATGGTGTAACGAAGCTCCCGAAGAATCTAACGAAACCGTCACATTATCTCTATCTATATGCACATGAATTTGTAAATCTGGGAAATCTTTATCAATACTTGGACGCTTTCCGTTCAAATCTCTAAATTGATCTACAATCGCATCTTTTGTTTTTAAAGCCACGAACTGACTGTGATTGAAGTTTTCAGAATGCAATGTAGTTTCTACTAAAAACGTATTATGTTCAGTCAAGTAATCCGACCAATCAATAGCTCTGATGCCTTCATATAGGGCTTTGTCGTTATGTGCTTTAAACGTTTTAATAGGTTTTAAGATTTTTAAAGCGGTACGAAGTGCCAAATTAGCTTTGTACATAAATCCTTTATCGCCTTTAAAACTCACCACACGTGTACCGATTTCCACTTGTTGCGCGCCCAGAATTTGTAATTCTTTAGCTAATATTTCTTCAAAACCAAAGAAGGTTTTGGCCGTCATTTTATAATTTTCCATTCTTCAATTTCAAGTTCAATTGCAAAAATCAATCGCAATCGCAATAATTAGGGTATTCTTCTGCAAAAATACATTAAATTTGCTACTTGAAAGAAACGAATTCAGAATTAATGTCAGATAGCAACAATAAACAACCAACAACAGCCAACCAACAACCTTTAAATTGGTTTGAATCTTGGTTTGATACCGAATATTATCACATTTTATACAAGGAACGCAACGACGAAGAAGCGCAATTGTTAATGGACAATTTAACGCACTATTTAAACCTTCCCGAAGACGCTAAAATCTTAGACTTGGCTTGTGGAAAAGGGCGTCATGCGATTTATTTAAATACGCTTGGTTTTGATGTTACGGGTGCTGATTTATCAGAAAACAGTATCAAAGAAGCATCTGAGTTTGCCAATGAAAAACTACATTTCAAAGTGCACGATATGCGTGAAACGTGTAACGAAAAATACGATGCTATTTTTAATTTGTTTACAAGTTTTGGCTATTTTGAAGACGATGCCGACAATTACAAAACCATTAAAGCCATTCACAACAGTTTGACTGATACTGGTTTTGCGGTTATAGATTTTATGAATGTGGATTATGTATTGGAACATTTAGTTGCCGATGAAGTAAAATCGGTAGACGGAATTGATTTTAACATCAAACGCTATTTGAAAGACGGGCACATTTACAAAGAAATTGATTTTGAAGACAAAGGAGAAAAGTTTCATTTCACCGAAAAAGTACAAGCCCTTCGTTTAGAAGATTTTGAAAAAATGATGGAGGAAGCTGGCGTTTATCTTTTGGATATTTTTGGCGATTATAAATTGAGAAAATTCTATAAAACACAATCAGAACGTTTAATCATGATTTTTAAATAATGCAATATATCATCACATTTTCTGCGGTTATTTTAGGGTTTTTAATCGCTTTATTTTTAAAACCTCAAAAGAAAAAAAACATCAAATTATTGTTGGCGTTCAGTGGTGCTTTTTTATTATCGCTAACCGTTTTACACTTACTTCCTGAATTATTTAGTGAAGGACACAATCACGTTCACCAAGGAGAACAAGCACACGCAACTTTACCGGTTGGCGTTTTTATAATGATTGGAATATTGTTCCAAATTTTATTGGAATTTTTCTCCAAAGGTGCCGAACACGGTCACGTTCACGTACACACCGACGAACATAACGAATTGCATCAAATTCCGTGGTTGTTGTTTATTAGTTTGTGTATTCACGCCTTGTTAGAAGGTTTTCCAATTCACGAAAACAACAATTTAGTCTACGGAATTGCGGTTCACCACTTTCCTATTGCCATTATTTTAACTTTGTTTTTCGTAAATGCGAAGATGAATAAACTAATGATTTTTGCTTTCATGTTTTCCTTCGCATTAATGACACCACTAGGAACTTTATTAGCAGAACAAATGCATTTTGCCCAACATTACTCAAAGGAAATTTCTGCTGTGGTAGTGGGGATTTTATTTCATATTTCGTCTACTATTATTTTTGAAAGCAACGAAGGGCATAAATTCAATTTGGCTAAAATTACCATGATTGTATTTGGTTTTGTTTTGGCATACATAATTGAAATGGGGCATTCGCATTAAAAGATTTTATCAAATAAAATGTATGAAGTGCATAATCCTAGCTAAAGACCGCAAACCATATTAGAAAAATGAAATTAAATTTAAAATTCGCAACAGATTACAGACAATTTTACTTGAATGACAAAAATGCAAATGGGAATACAGGTTCTGAAAATTTTTGGTCAGAAAGCGCATTTGCAGACAAACTCGCAATTGAAGATGGAGTATTGGGGATTGGAATTGAAAATGATGAAGGTAAAGTGGAATGTGAATTTGAAATTTTAAACTCTAAAAGCTTAATAGATAATTTCACTGACTTTGACCATGTAGTAGAAGCAAGTTTAAAAATTCATTCTGGAATTTTACAAATAATAGATTGCCCTAATTCAGAAGTTGAAATGGAAACAGAAATTGATAACGGAGAATATAGAGTACGTGTTTACTCGATAAATTTGAATACTGCTTACGAAGAAAACCCTAAAGATTCTTATAAAATAGAAATATGGAAAGAAGCTTATTCAGACAGAAAAGTATTAAAAAGATTTGAAGATTAAGCATTGGCTTTAACCGCTGCTTACTTTAATGACTACTTCCGGATTTTCAGAAGAAAAATTCACTCCTGAATAGAATGTTTCGTTATATTTGTAATGGCTTAATATTTGTACAATGCGACTAAAAATAAGCCTCAAAACGTTTAATTTGAACAATATTTAAAACAATTGATATGGGATTATTTTCTGCGCTTCTTGGCAATGCAGGTGCTGTAAATCAGGAAACTTTAGTAAAAGAGTATGGTAAACTTTTAATTACAGGTGAAGAAATTGAGTTAGGTTTCAAACTAATTCGTGATACTTTTATTTTTACCAACAAACGATTAATTTTAGTTGAAAAACAAGGAATTACAGGTAGCAA
>JBILST010000105.1:0-7636 GCA_044371865.1 Flavobacterium sp. | reverse complement strand
ACAAATCGATTACTTACAAAAGCATTTCACGTTTCAGTATAGAAACAGCTGGAACTTTTGACTTAGAAGCTGAATTGAAAATTTGGGTTTCCAGTGAAGCACATCCTAGTGTTGTGAAACAATTTAATAAATCTGTAAATGTGTATGACGTGCAAAATGTTTTAGCACACCATGTTCTAAAATAATCACATGAACTTTACCAAAACCACCGAGCAAGCTTCCAAATACGAACATTTAGAAAAAATGTCGGTTACTGATTTGTTGACGAATATAAATAACGAAGACAAAACGGTGCCGTTAGCTGTAGAAAAAGCATTGCCTCAAATTGAAAAATTAGTGACTGAAATTGTTTCGAAAATGAAACAAGGAGGCCGTTTGTTTTATATTGGTGCAGGCACTTCGGGACGATTAGGCATTGTAGATGCATCAGAATGTCCGCCTACTTTTGGTGTTCCATTTGATTTAGTCATTGGAATTATTGCAGGTGGCGATACAGCTATTAGAAAAGCCGTAGAATTTGCAGAAGACGACCGTGAACAAGCATGGAAAGACTTGCAACAATGGAATATTACTGAAAATGATGTAGTAGTAGGAATTGCCGCTTCAGGAACCACACCTTATGTGATTGGTGGATTAGAAATGTGCAATCAAAAGAATATTAGCACAGGAAGTATTAGTTGTAATGCGGAAAGTCCGCTATCAAAAACAGCTCAATTTCCAATTGATGTAGTGGTTGGACCAGAATTCGTAACAGGAAGTTCACGCATGAAAGCTGGAACGGCTCAGAAGTTGGTTTTAAATATGATTTCAACGGCTACTATGATTCAGTTGGGTAAAGTAAAAGGCAATAAAATGGTGGATATGCAATTAAGCAACACCAAATTAATTGATAGAGGCACAAGAATGATTATGGAAGAAATTCCAGTTAATTATGAAGAAGCCAATCAATTATTAAACACGCATGGAAGTGTTAGAAACGCAGTAGATTTTTACAATAACAATAAATAGAAATAAGCATGAAACAATTATTTTTAATCGCATTAGTATTGAGTTTTTCAACATCATTAGCTCAAGAACTTGTTATAAAAAATATGAATATTTTTCAAAATGAAATAAAACTATCAAATTCTGAAATAAAAGAAAAATTAGCTACAGATGTAAGTGCTTTAGAGAATTATAAAGCTTCTAAAACCAAGAGTACAGTAGGTGGATTGGTTTTAGGATTTGGGTTAGGATTTGTTTTAGCAGATGCAGTGATTGGAGGAAATGCTTACAATTATAAATTTCCAGGAACACCTACATTTATAGGTTTGGGTGCGATTGCTGTTTCTATCCCAATTTTGTCAGGAAGAGAGAAACTTTTGAAAAAAAGTATAGAAACATATAACTTAAATAGCAAAACCAAGTTAGATAATACTGAGAATAATCTTGAACTGAATATATTAAGTAATAATAACGGCGTTGGATTTCAATTAAATTTTTAATTCTAAATAAAATGAAACAATTCTTTTCAATCCTATTAATGTTAGCCTTTTCGCTATCATTTGCACAAAAACTAGAATATACTGACGGAAAAATTTTTCAAGATGGAGTTCAGCTATCTTCTTTTGAAACTAAAAAAGTAATGGCTTCCGATTTAAAAGCATTACACATATTCAAAAAAGCAAAATCAAAAGAAGCACTAGGTGGATTTTTACTTGGTTTAGGAATTGGAGGAACTGTTGCTGATTTAGTAATGGGTTTAACTTCTGATGTAAAATACCCAACAGCTATTACCTATGCTGGCGTAGGATTAATGGCAGTTTCTATTCCGATTTTATCAGGAAGAAAGAAAATGGTGCAAGAAAGTGTTGACATGTACAACCAAGGATTAAAAGAGCAAAATAAAACATTGGGCGATAATTTCGAATTGAATATTGTGAACAATTCTAATGGTGTTGGACTTCGAATTAATTTCTAATGGCAACAGATAAAACAATTTTAGCAAAAGGGATAAAATATCTTTCAGGTGCACTTCCCTTACTATTTATAGGTCCATTTGTAATCAATAGTGCTTTTAAAAACGAAAATCATCCTTTATATCCATACATTTTAGCTCTTGGAATCATAATTGCTTTAGCCGCTATGTTTTTAATTTTTAAAGGAATTACTACCCTAGTAAAAAGTATGTTTGATGGAGATAGACAAGGTCTATAACAAATTTAATATCAATTTCAAAAATCAAATATGAAATTCAAAATACAATATTTTATTTGTAGTTTATTACTACTTACGTTGCTAACTTCTTGCTACAATCAGGAACGTAATTGTAAAGATTTTAAAACTGGTAAATTCACTTCCGAAACAGAAATTGAAGGTAAAAAATACACCAGTACTTTTGAACGAAACGATTCTATTCAAATTGAAACTTACGAAGGAAAAATAGACACTTTTAAAGTACGATGGACGAACGATTGCGAATATGTAATGCAAAATGTACATCCAAAAAACAGAGAAGAGAAAAAAGCGGTTCAAATGAAAATTTTAACTACTAATTCCAACTCATACACTTTTGAATATTCTTTTGTGGGCGATTCAAAAAAACAACGCGGCACTGTAACAAAACTAAACTAGTCAACGTATAATCTGTTGTAAAACCAAAACAAAAAAATGGAAGTATTTTTAAATCCCGATGCTTGGATAGCACTGTTAACCTTAACTTTTTTAGAAATCATTTTAGGAATTGATAACATCATTTTTATTTCGATTGTTACCGGAAAATTACCGCCAGAAAAACGAAAAAAAGCAACACGAGTTGGGCTATTCTTAGCCATGTTTATGCGTATTGCCTTGCTTTTTGGAATTACGATCTTAATTGCCATGAAAGCACCATGGTTTAGCTTTGATTTTGGATGGTTTTCTGCGGATATTACGGGGCAAGCCTTAATACTATTACTAGGAGGTTTGTTCTTAATTTATAAGAGCACCAAAGAAATCCATGAAAAAGTAGATCACAAAGGAGAAGAAGAAAAAGAATTGAAAACTTCGGCAACCAAATCATTTGCAAGCGTTATTGGTCAAATTTTATTAATTGACATTATATTCTCTGTCGATAGTATTTTAACTGCGGTAGGTATGACAAACGGAATCGAAGGCGCTTTATTAATTATGATTACAGCAGTAGTAATTTCTGTAGGAATTATGATGTTATTCGCGGTTCCTGTTGGGAATTTTGTAAACGCTAATCCATCCATTCAAATCTTAGGATTATCATTTTTAATCTTAATCGGTTTTATGTTAATTACAGAAAGTATGCATTTATCTAATGCTGAATTAGCGGGTCAACACGTGGGAGCCGTTCCAAAAGGTTATTTGTATTTTGCAATTACTTTCTCTTTAGCTAATGAGTTTATCAACATGAAAATGCGTAAGAAAAAATAATTATAAAATTATTACATAAAAAATGTCCCGATATTATCGGGACATTTTATTTTATAAAATATATGGTTTAAGACAATCCTGTAATCACTCCGTTATTATCAATATCAATACGTTCCGCATTTGGAACTGCTGGTAAGCCTGGCATTCTCATTACTTCGCCTAACAATGGCACAATGAATCCAGCACCACTAGCAATTTCAAATTCACGAACGGTAATATCAAAATTCGTTGGTCGACCAATTAACTTTTCATTGTCTGAAAAACTCGCTGGTGTTTTAGCCATACAAACCGAAAAATGACTAAAACCTAAATCGTTAATCATTTTTAATTGTGATTTTGATTTTGGAGAAAACTCAACAGAATTTGCACCATAAATCGTTTTTGCAACTACATTAATTTTATGTTCAATACTATCCGAAGGTTGGTATAACGGTTTATAATTCGCTGTACCTTTTTCAATTTCTTCTATCACTTTTTCAGCCACTTCTGCCGAACCTTTTCCTCCATGAACAAAAGCTGTACTAACAATAGCTGTTACGCCTTTAGCAGCACACAATGCTTTCAATTTATCATATTCCGCTTGAGTATCATCAGGAAATGCATTGATACAAACCACAGGATTCAATCCAAATTGTTGCATGTTTTCAATGTGCTTTTCTAAATTGCAAAAACCTTTTTCAATTGCACTTACATTTTCAGTTTTGAAATCTTCTGCAGCAAATCCTGCATGATGTTTAATGGCTCTAATTGTTGCCACTAAAACGACCGCATCTGGTTTTAAACCACTTTGTTCGCATTTGATATGTAGAAACTTTTCAGCTCCTAAATCAGCACCAAAACCAGCTTCTGTCACAACGTAATCTCCAAGAGATAATCCCATTTTAGTTGCAATTGCTGTATTTGTCCCTTGTGCAATACTGGCAAACGGTCCGCCATGTAAAATTGCTGGATTTCCGTCAATTGTTTGAACTAAATTAGGTTTAATAGCATCTTTCAATAACGTTGCCATTGCTCCTACTACATTCAAATCTTTAGCAAAAATAGCTTTTCCTTCTAAGGTTTTCCCAACGAAAATATTTCCTAAACGGAATTTCAAATCTTCTAAATCTTTTGCTAAACATAAAATCGCCATGACTTCTGAAGCTGGCGTAATATTGAAACCATCTTCACGCATGGTTCCATTCGCTTTTGCTCCTACCCCAATAATAATTTGACGCAACGAACGATCGTTCATATCCATCACACGTTTCCAAGCAATTGATTTTGGATCTAAGTTTAATGAAAATTTGGTGTTTTGCAAGTTGTTATCAATCACAGCCGATAACAAGTTATTCGCTTTTTCAATTGCCGAAAAATCACCAGTAAAATGTAAATTGATATCTTCCATCGGCAAAACTTGAACATAACCACCACCAGCTGCTCCGCCTTTTAAACCGAAAACAGGTCCTAATGAAGGTTCACGTAAAACGGCAATTGCTTTTTTACCGATGTAATTCAAACCATCAGTTAAACCAATCGACATCGTAGTTTTGCCTTCTCCATATTTGGTTGGCGACATGGCAGAAACTAAAATTAGTTTTCCCTTTGGGTTTTCTTGTTGTAAGTGTAAAGGTAATTTGGCTTTGTACTTGCCATAAAATTCTAAATCGTCTTCTTCAATATTAATTTTTTTAGCGATTTCTTTTATGTGAGACATCGTTGCATTTTGAGCAATTTCAATGTCTGATGGAAATGTTGACATATTGTTGTGTTTTGTTTGGGTGCGAAATTAAAATTTTTATTTGGGAAGAAAAATGATAAAAATCAATAAAAAAACCTACAAGGTTGTAAAAACCTTGCAGGTCAGCATATTACTCTAAAGACAACGTAATTTGTCCGTCGTCGTCTAATTCTATATTGAAATCTTGAATATCGTTTCCTTCTTCAGAAGTTTCATCGGTTGTTATTTCTGGTTCGTCTAAAACTTCTTCATACGGAAGCGGATCTAATAGATTAATCTGCTTGATTTTATCAGTAGTTAATTGATTCCCTAACGCTTTGATTCCTTTTACAGCTATGAACTGTTCTAAATCAACCACTTGATTTTCTTTTTGAACTCCTTTTACTTTGGCAAAAATAACTTCAGCAACTGGACGCCAATCGGTAGAAACAATTTCTAATTGCGATTTCTCGTGTTCGGTGATGAAAATTTCCTCTTTGTTTTCGTTTTCAACTAAGAAACGCTTCACAAAATATCTATCTTTTTCGCCACAATAATAAATACACGAAACTGGTTTATTTGGATTCCATTTTTCCAACACTATCATATCTTCTTCGAAATGCGTAGTCAATTCTGGAATAATGGTTTTCAGCTTTCCGGATTGGTTCACAATCAACAAACGATCATTTGGACGGAATTCGCCTAACAACTCACCTCTTCCATCGACATTTAAGCGTTGTACCGTATCATCAAACCAAACTTTTCTTGGTCGTAAAGTTGAAATTCCTTTCTCTTTTAACTCGATCTTTTTGATTGGATATTTGGTCACCGTGTTTCCACGAGAAGCTCTTCCTTTAATAGCAATATCCGAGAAATCAACATCCCATTTCAGTTTTTTCACGCTTCCTACTTGGCGTAATAAAATCGTAACTACTTCGGCTTCTCCATTTGGATTGGCTGAGAAATAGGAAACCATTGAACCTGGTTTTTCTTGAGTTAAATCATAAAATTTATCACGAGTTACACCCGAAACATTGAAGCGTTTGATAAAAGTGGAACCATTTTTACCATCACGATACATCATGTTGTAAATGGTTCGTTTGTCATTTTTATCAAAAACAGCGATGTGAATAATGTCTTTTCCAACGAATTTTTTATCATCTACTTTCGCCACCATCATTTTTCCATCGCGAAGGAATACAATTACATCATCAATATCTGAACAATCCGCAACGTATTCGTCTTTCTTTAAACCTGTTCCAAAGAAACCTTCTTCTTTGTTCACATATAATTTTGTATTTCTCAAAACTACTTTCGTAGCCTCAATATTATCAAAACTTCTTAATTCGGTTTGGCGTTCACGCCCTTTACCGTATTTGTCTTTTAGCTTTTGGAAGAAATCAATTGTATAATCAATAATATGGTCTAAATGATATTTCACTTGTTCCATTTCGGCTTCCAATTTTGAAATCGCTTCATCTGCCTTATCCGAGTCGAAACGCGTAATACGAATCATTGGAATTTGCGTCAATTTTTGCAAATCATCGTCGTTAATATCCCGAACAAATGATTTTAAAAACGGCTCAAATCGATCATACATATATTTGTACAACGATTCTCTGTCGGAATACAATTTGAAGTCGATGTACATTTCTTCACGAATGAAAATCTTTTCTAAGGTTGAGAAATGCCATTTATTTTCTAATTCGTCTAACTGAATTTCTAATTCGCGTTTCAGCAAATCAACCGTTCTGTTGGTCGAAATTTTCAACATATCAGAAACCCCAATAAACAATGGCTTATGATTTGCAATCACACAACCTAAAGGCGCTACCGAAGTTTCGCAAGCCGTGAACGCATACAATGCATCAATTGTTTTATCTGGAGAAACACCAGGCGGAAGGTGAATTAAAATTTCAACCTCAGCAGCTGTATTGTCTTCAATTTTCTTGATTTTGATTTTCCCTTTTTCGTTGGCTTTCAAAATACTATCAATCAATGTAGATGTATTGGTTGAAAACGGAATTTGGGTAATCACCAAAGTTTGTTTGTCTAACTGACCAATTTTTGCACGCACACGCACGCGTCCACCACGTAATCCATCATTATAATTGGAAACATCAGCAATACCCGCGGTTGGAAAATCAGGAAATAAGGTAAAAGGTTTCCCTTTTAATATTTTTATAGAAGAATCTATTAATTCGTTAAAATTGTGAGGTAACACTTTGGTCGATAAACCTACGGCAATACCTTCTGCACCTTGTGCTAACAACAAAGGAAACTTCACCGGAAGATTAATCGGTTCGGCACGACGACCATCGTATGACATTCCCCATTCCGTAATTTTTGGCGAATACAACACATCGTGACCAAATTTTGAAATTCGGGCTTCGATGTAACGGGAAGCTGCGGCGCTATCTCCTGTTAAGATATTTCCCCAGTTTCCTTGCATATCGATAATTAGGTCTTTTTGCCCAATTTGTACCATGGCGTCACCAATACTCGCATCTCCGTGAG
>JBILST010000126.1:0-6624 GCA_044371865.1 Flavobacterium sp. | reverse complement strand
TTTGTACATCGCTTCTGCTCGTACTGTTGATTTTCTATCTTGAATTGGAATATCTTCAGTTTCAGCTCCATCCCAAAAAAGACCATAATTATTTTCATTACCTAATAAAAATAAAAGTATACCTGGCGTGTTTTTATATTCTGTCACCATACTTTTAACCTCTGATAACAACAATTCCTGAGTTCTTTTATCAGAATATTCTGTATTGGCTACCCAAGTACCATCAATTGTAAGTCCGTATCTTCCAAATGAATGATTTAACATGGTATAAATACCATGCTTCTCATAAATATATTTAATCCATTTAGCTGGAACGCCTGTATATTGTCTAACAGTATTAACGCCCATATTTTTCAATAAAGACATTTCAGTATCTAAGGCAGTCATAATTACATCATCTGACTGTTTCCAAAGACTGTAATTGTAATTAGTTCCGATAGGATAATAATCCCAATTCATCCCTTTGACCATAAAGTCTTTACCATTAACTTTAAGTCGATGACCTGAATTACTATTTTCAACAACAACTTTATCGCCTTGAGCAAAAATTGAAGTTGAAAAACAAAAGGTTAGTAATAGAATAATTTTTCTCATATAGTAATTTGATTAATGTTTTTAATGATTTAATAAAAAGATTACGGGCTAATTTTTGTTTCATATTAATAATATCCCTTTTGATTTTTCATTAAAGAAGACATTGTTAATACTTTCATAAAAATAAAAGTAATTATTATATAAAATTTAAAAAGAACCACAACAAAAAACATACATCACAAATTTTCCTATGTAATACTGATAAATTATCAATAAAACATAGAAAAATTGAATGTAGAAAAAAACAAATAAAAAAGAACTACAACGTTAGTGATGAGTTATTGTATAGGTATATTTGGCTTATTGTATAGTTTAAAATTGTAGAATGTACTCAACTAAGCCTTGTTCATGGGGTAAATCCATTTTTTTACGCAAACGATATCTTTTAATTTCAATACTTCTCACAGAAATATTTAGCAAAGGCGCAATTTCCTTAGAAGATAAATTCAATCTTAAATAAGCACAAAGTCTAAGATCGTTAGGTGTTAATGATGGATGGTTTTCTTTAACCTTCTTTAGAAAATTATTATCGGCACTATCAAAAGCTTCTTTAAAAATGTTCCAAGTATTCTCTTCTTTAACATTTTTATTAATAGTCGAAATAACCGATTTAATGCTGGTTGTAGAACTATCTGCGGAATTTTTTAAATCGCCTTTAATAATGTTTAAAAGCTCCGTTTTTTTAATTAAATTCATAGTTGAAACAGCAAGTTCCTTATTCTTTTTATCAACATCCAAAGTTAGTTGCTCATTTTTAATTTTCATTATTTTCTGTTCATTCTCCAACTCTTTCAGTTCTAATAAAATGTTATTTTCAGAAATAATTCTTTGATGCCTTTTTTCGTGATAAAGTGTATAAAACTTATGAATGTAATAACCCATTATACTCAATAGAATAAAATAAATAAACTTAGCCCAATTATTAGAATACCACGGTTTTTTAACCACAAATGAATACGTTGAAATATTTTCGGTAACTGAATTTGCTACTTTTGCTCTGACACTAAACTCATACTCACCTGCAGGTAAATTTTCAAAAACAACATCAGATTCAAACGACCAATCGCTCCATTGGTCATGAAGTCCTTCTAATTTATATTGATACTCTGCATTGATATATTTATCATACTCTGGAATGGTGTAATTAAACGCTATATTATTTTCGTCGTGTTTAAATTTCCCTTTTTCTTTAAGCGAAATGTTAGTTGATTTTGAATTCAATACATTACTTGAAACCCCAAATACTATTACTTTATGATTATTGAATTTAATATCATTATTATTTAAAACATAATAACCATCTGTTGTTCCAATTAGATAATTATCATCGCTAAGCTGCAAAATATTTTCATATCCTGGCATCGTATTGGTCAAAAAAGAAGGAATAGGTAAACTATTTTTCTTTAACTCTGATGAAAGCTTACCCGAAGAATAATAATGAATATAATTTTTAGTAAAAAACCATAATTTATTTGACTTATCTACAATCATTTTTCCAGTAACATATTCATCATTATTGAATATTGTACTTATTGAATTATCTCTTTCAAATACTTTTGTTTTAGAATTCAGTTTAAAAACACCTTCTTTTGAAGCATAAAAAATTTGGTTATTATATTTGGCTAAAGCGGCATTTTTATTTTTTACAGGATTTTTAAATTTAAAAATATTAGAGGCTTTCAAAAGAGTTTGGTCTACAGAAAATCTATAAACTCCTTTGTATTCATGGCTCACATAAATTTCTTTGGCATTTAAAATTTCAAAATACTTTGAAGAATAATTAAATCCTTTGATTTTATTTTTGAAAACCCAAGAATTATTTTTTTTCTCTAATACAGATATTCCGTTATAATTTCCTTGTAAAACATAATTACTTCCTTTGAAAAATGGTTCAAATTTCCAAGTACCAGAACCTTTATAAATAAAGTTTGCAGTTGTACCTTCAACAATGTAAGTTCCAGAATCATGTCCACAAAAAAGAGTGTTTTGATACGAAAATAAAGACCAAACTTGACCTTTAGTGTTTTGTACTAATTCGAATTTAGAAGCTGAATTTAAATCCTTACAAAACAGACCTTGATTCGTTCCAATGTATAATTTATTGTTGTGGGTTATTGAGGTATATGTTGTTCCTAATATTCCTGTATTATCTGAATAATTTTTTATGGGCGATTTAAGATTAATGCAATTAATTCCATTATCTAATCCAATCCATAAGTTCTTGTCTACATCTTCAAAGAGTGAGAGCGCTGTATTATTACTTAATCCAGAATTTTGTGTAATATGATAAATAAGTTTACCTTCTTTAGACAAAAGAAAAATTCCGTTAGAAATAGAGCCTAAAGCTATACTTTCATCAGACAATAACTGACTACTATATATATTACTTTGTTGGATTTCAGAATCAATTGTGGTGGTAAATTTATTTAAAACTCCATTTTTATACTTATAAATTCCTTGTTTTTGGGTTACTAAAATTAATTCATCATTTGCATAATAAATGTTTATCAGTTTGTTTTGATTGACAATTTCATTGCTTAAAAACAATTTACTTTTACCTTGATCAATTTCATAAAGACCCTTTGTAGTTTGAAAGTAAATTCCATTAGAAGTTTTAAATGCTTTATTAATAGTGCTTTTGGGATCAATTATGGTAAACTCCTTTGTTTTTGTATTGTATGCATAAATTTTTTCTAAGGATTGAAAAAGAATCCAATTATCAAAAGGAAAAATACCCCAAAACTGTTCGTCATCATTAATTTTGTCTTTTATTGCCTTACTTAATGAGGTATAAAATAATTGCCCGTTTACGCCTCTTTCCCAGAAGCCAAATTCCATAAAAGCACCCGTATATATTTTATCATTAATACACTTTACCGAACGAATAATTGTTTCATTTGGTGAAGGATTTAATGTCCATTTAGAACCATTAAATTCTAACAATCCTTCGTTATTTGCAAAATACATAAAACGGTGATTGTCTTGTGAAATCATCCAATTTTGAATTCCAGCATTATATATATCTTTAGAATATTTTACAATTGGAGGTAGTTGTTGAGCCGAACAAACTATAGAAAATAAAAATAAACTAAGTCTAAATAGAAATTTAAGAAGTTGCATTTTCAATGATATTAGAAACTAAAGATATATAATAATAATTTTATAAAAAAATGATTTAAAAAAAAAGACTGCCAATATTGACAGTCTTTTAAATAATTCTAACTAAAATTTATTCCTTGATGAATTTTGTAGAAGATACATTTCCATCAATCATAGTTTTTACAACATAAACACCAGCGTTAAGACTAGAAACATCAAGACTAATAGTAGAACTATTGGTTTCTTTAGTCATTACTTCTTGCCCTATAATATTGTAAATAGCAATTGATTGGATATTTGCTAAAGCTTCAATATTTAAAGTGCTTGCTGTTGGATTTGGATATAATTTAACCTGCGAAACATTGAAGTTATCAGAAGATAAAATAGTGTTTTTATGTAAATAAACATTGTCAATATAAACAGCACCTAAATTAGATGTTAATAAGAACTGATATAAAGCATTTCTTGCTTGTCCTGTACCACCAAAAGTAGTTAAAGGAACATCTACAGAAACCCAAGATCCAGCTGTTGTTGGAAGGTTTGTAAGTAACAATGCTGTAGTTTCTCCGGTTTGAGTTGCGTGGTTAGACCATTTTGGATTAAGCACTTTACCAGTTAAATTAGTACCTGCATCTATGTAATAATCCATGTGAAAATGTGTCATAGCTGATGCATCTTGATAATCTGCAAATTGTACCCCTAAAAAGTTTACAAAATTTACTTTTTTCATTGCATTACCTAAAAGCGTAATATCTTGAATACTTGAATCATCCCATGAAGTTGACCATTCAGTTACACCAATATTTGCATAAGCATCACTAAATAAAGAAATTACATCAGTAACCGCTCTTGCAGGAGGTGTAGGTGCATTTGTTGAAGGACCAGTAACTACAAAATTAACTGTATATGTTTTAGTAACCGCAGAATTTGCAGAAGTTACTACAACTGTTGCGCTTCCTGGTAAACCAGTTGCTTGAGTAATAACAGTAGTAGCTGAGCCATTTGTTGTTGTAGCACTTGTAATTTGTGGAACTACTGTAGTTCCTGTTAACAATTCAACAGTATAACTTTCAACTCCTGAACCAAAACCTGCAATTGTTGAACCATCAATTTTTAAATCGCTAAGTGTAGCATCTGCAGCAGGATCTACCGCTGTTTTCCAAAAATAAATATTATCTAAGTAAAAATCTGCTGGTGTAGTACTTCCCGGACCATTAGCAGCAAATTTCATTTGATACACATTTGTCCAAGTCATTCCAGTGAACGTAGATTTTGGAATATCAACACTGTACCAGTTACCTTGCACGTGGTTTAAAGTAACTAATACTTCTACAGCACCACCCGCATTACTAATAGGACTAACTTTTAAAATTGTATTTGAAGGATTTGCATTAGACCAAACATCAACATGTAGAAATTCCATTGCTGATAAATTTGATGGAGTTACTTCAGTACCTTGATAGTTAAAATTTGTATAAGCTAAAATATTGTTACCAGGTGTTACTGTAAAAGTTGGATTTACAGCTCCACTTTGGCTCCAGTTTGGATTTAAATTAGTTGCAATACTTGTATAAGAATCACTAAATACAGAAACAACATTTGCAGCAAGATGCGTTGGTGTTGGTGCATTTGTAGTTGGAACTACAGAACATGGTGCACAAGTACCTCCACAATCAACACCTGTTTCAGTACCGTCTTGGATACCATTAGCACACGTGTTAACAACTTCAACTACAGAAACATTATCAATAAAAACATAACCTGCAGCTGCACCCATATCAAAAATAACTCTATCAGGAACTGCATTACCGTAATTAATAGTAATTTGATAAGTGAACGTTTGAGGCGTAGAAGTTAAAGTAGGTGTAGAAGTTAAAGATGAATAAGGAGCATTGTTTTGTCCTAATCCAGCAACTATTGTTCTAGTACCTGTTGTAGCATCTGTAAAAGCGTCAAAAGTAAAAGTATACGTTTTACCATTGTCTAATAATACATCTTGACTTAAGTTTACATCCCAAGGATTACCTGCACCTCCCACGTTGGCTTGGTTAACAAAGTTTCCTCCACCTAAATCAACTACATTTGCAGCATTGTTGTACCAAGGCGCTGCTGTACCTGTTTGAAAATTACCATTAGTCACAAGGTTTTGAGCAAAACCTAATGAGCTAATCATAATTAATAGCAAAAAAGTAATTTTTTTCATAATATCGAATTTTATTTGGTTAAATAATAATAATTGTAAATTTAAATGGTAATTTTTTTAAACAATTGACAAACCATTATATACAAACTATACAATTTGATTTATTTAACAAAAAATAACGCCCATAAAATAAAAATTATAAATACTTAAAAAACAAATAGTTACAAAATGATTTGTTTAGCAATTTTGCAAAATGTATAGTAAATGTATAGTTTTTTAATTATTATAAATTGCAACTATATCGTTTTCATTTGATGAATTTTAAATAAAAATAAACTGAAAATTAAAGTTAAGCCATAACTTAACTAAGAATAATTATCTTTGCAATTCTATTAAAATCAACAATGATACAACCCGATTTTTCAACGTTAGAACCTAAAAAAAATATCCTTATAAAAGGGGCGCAATTGCACAACCTAAAAAATTTAGATGTTGCAATTCCTAGAAATAAATTGGTAGTAATTACAGGGCTATCAGGATCGGGAAAATCAAGTTTAGCTTTTGATACACTTTACGCTGAAGGACAACGTCGATATGTTGAAAGTTTATCATCTTATGCACGCCAATTCTTAGGAAGATTAGACAAGCCAAAAGTTGAATACATCAAAGGAATTGCCCCAGCAATAGCTATTGAACAAAAGGTAAACACCAGCAATGCACGTTCAACAGTTGGAACATCAACCGAAATTTATGATTATTTAAAGCTTCTTTTTGCACGAATTGGTAAA
>JBILST010000125.1:0-6646 GCA_044371865.1 Flavobacterium sp. | reverse complement strand
TGATTTGATAATACAATTGTATCTCCTCGGCTGACATCAATATTATTCTCAAAATGCAACACCACGTTATCTCCTGCTTTTGCTACATCGATTGTTTCTAAATTGTTTTCGATTTTTACAATTTTAGTTGTTATTCTTGCGGGTAAAATGGTTATCTCATCACCTACTTTGTAACTTCCGCTTAAAACTAAACCAGCATAACCTCGATAATCGTGATTTACTTCATCTTTTGGACGAATAACCCATTGCACCTGAAAACGAGATTCTAGATTTAATGTGGTTTCAACTTCAATGTCTTCTAAAGTTTCTAACAATGCTTTTCCTTGGTACCAAGACGTATTTTCAGATTTTGTTACGATATTATCTCCAACCAAAGCACTCACTGGTATGTAGCTAATTTCGTTATAATTTAACTCTGATTTAATGACCTCAAAATCAGCTTTAATTTGATTGAAAACCGCTTCAGAGTAGTTTAGCAAATCAATTTTATTCACTGCAATAATTACTTTTTTAAGTCCCATTAACGAGCCAATACTTGCATGTCGCTTGGTTTGTTCTGTAATCCCTTTTCTGGCGTCGACAAGAATAATAATCAAATCAGAATTGGAAGCTCCCGTAATCATATTTCGTGTGTATTGTTCATGCCCTGGAGCATCCGCTATAATGAATTTTCTCTTTTTAGTAGAAAAGTATTTGTAAGCCACGTCAATTGTAATCCCTTGTTCACGTTCAGCACGAAGTCCATCGGTGATTAATGACAAATCGATATCAACACCTTCTTGTTTGGTTTGTTTTTGTAAAACCCCTAATTGATCCGTATGAATACTATCAGAATCATATAAAAGACGCCCAATCAAAGTACTTTTACCATCGTCTACATTTCCTGCTGTTATAAATCGTAATGTGTTCATGTTTTTTTTGTTTCAAGTTTAAAAATATCCTTGTTTTTTTCTGTCTTCCATAGCCGCTTCTGAGAGTTGATCATCTAAACGAGTTTGTCCTCTTTCACTTATTCTGGTTTGAATGATATCATCAATAATGTCTTGGATAGTTGCTGCTTCAGAAGGAACTGCTGCCGTACACGTCATATCACCAACGGTTCTGTATCGTACTTTTTCAATCACCACCTCATCATCTTCTAAAGGTTGAATAAATTTGGATGTTGCTACCAATTTATCTTGATGAACAATACATTCTCTATCATGTGCAAAGTATAGACTTGGTAATTCAATGTTATATTTTTGAATGTAATTCCAAACATCCAATTCGGTCCAATTACTTATTGGAAAAACCCGAACATTATGTCCTTTTTGCACTTTTCCGTTTAAAATATCCCATAATTCGGGGCGCTGTAATTTTGGATCCCATTGTCCAAAATCATCCCTAACCGAAAAAATACGCTCTTTAGCTCTTGCTTTTTCTTCATCTCTTCTTGCGCCACCAATACAAGCATCAAACTGATTTTCTTCAATCGCATCCAAAAGCGCGTAAGTTTGCAACGCATTTCTAGAGGGAAAACGACCAGCTGTTTCTTGTAAATTATATTTTTTAATACTATCTTCTACTGAAGCAACAATTAGTTTTTCACCAATTTTATTAGCTAAGTAATCTCTAAATTCAATTGCTTCAGGAAAATTATGTCCGGTGTCAATATGTACTAAAGGAAATGGAAATTTTCCAGGTCGAAATGCTTTTAATGCTAAATGCACCAATACAATGGAATCTTTACCTCCGGAAAATAGTAATGCTGGTTTTTCAAATTGTGCCGCAGTTTCTCTAAGGATATAAATCGCTTCGTTTTCTAATTGTTCTAAATAATGATTTGTTATTGCCATTTTATTGTTTTTCGGTTAGTAATTTATCTGTGTAAGCCGCATTCTTTTTTTGATTTATCTTCCCACCACCAACGTCCTGCTCTAAAATCTTCACCTGGTTTTAAGGCTCTAGTACATGGAGCACAACCAATGCTTACAAAGTTTTCATCGTGAAGCGTGTTGTATGGAACTCCAAACTTTTTTAAATACGTTACCACATCTTCAGTTGACCAATTGAGTAATGGATTGTATTTGTACAACTGCCTTTCTTCATCCCATTCTATTTTTTTTAAAGTATTTCTATTTTCCGATTGTTCTGCTCGTAAACCTGTAATCCAAATCTTAGCGCCTTTTAAAGCTCTTCCCAACGGCACTACTTTTCTAATAAAACAACACTCTTTTCTTAATTCTATAGTATTATAAAAGGCATTAATTCCATTTTCATTTACGTAGTTTTCTACTTTTTCAGTATTGGGATAATAGGATTTTATTTTTTTATTGTATTGAAGTAATGTTTTATCCCAAACCGCATAGGTTTCCGCAAAAAATCGTCCCGTATCTAATGTAAATACTTCTATATTATTTATATTTTGAGAAAAAATTTCATGCGATATTACTTGATCTTCAATCCCAAAACTGGTCGAAAAAACTATCTTATCATTAAAATTTTTAGCCAAAAAATCGAGTTCAAGCTCTAGATTATTAGTGGTTTCTAAAAACTGTATATGCTTTGCATTCATAAATTTATATTGAGATTAGACATAAAAAAACCTCTGTTTTCGACAGAGGTTATATTGAATTAATTTACTTTTAAAATTATGCAATAGTCTTCCTCTGCGGATTCTTCCACATCATAAAACACATATTGCACATTGTAAAGTTCATTTTCTATTTCTTTTAGTTTGACAGGGCAAAAATAGATTTATTTTCTGTTATAAAAAAATAAATAGATTATTTTTCTAAATTTTGTTATTTAAATATACTTATTTAGATTTTAATTCATTTTAAAAGAATGTTTAACCGAAAAAAAAACTACAAAAAACAGCGTTTCGCAATTCACCAATTAATAAACAATAAAAAAAAGTTAACAACTATTTGTAATTCAATTTCATTTCATACCTTTGCAAACGAAAACAAAGAGGAAAAATTTGAACTGATTGCAACCTCATTAAAAAAATGCTAAAGCAGTATTCCTTACTCCTTTATGCAATTTGCAATCTTCGTTTTTTTCTCGCTTAATTTATAATAAATTTAATTATGGCTTATTTATTTACGTCAGAATCAGTGAGTGAAGGACATCCTGACAAAGTTGCGGATCAAATTTCAGACGCATTAATTGATAACTTTTTAGCATTTGACCCTGAGTCAAAAGTAGCTTGTGAAACGTTAGTTACTACTGGTCAAGTAATTTTAGCTGGAGAAGTAAAATCAAACACCTATTTAGATGTGCAAACGATCGCAAGAGATGTAATCAAGAAAATTGGTTACACAAAAAGCGAATATATGTTTGAAGCAAATTCTTGTGGTGTTTTATCTGCCATTCATGAGCAATCTGCCGATATTAACCAAGGAGTTGACAAAGCAAGCAAAGAAGAGCAAGGTGCTGGTGACCAAGGAATGATGTTTGGTTACGCCACCAATGAAACAGCAGAATTCATGCCGTTAGCATTGAAATTATCTCATCAATTATTACAAGATTTAGCCGATTTAAGAAGAGAAAACAACGAAATCACTTACTTACGACCTGACGCAAAATCGCAAGTTACTTTAGAATATTCTGATGACAACAAACCGGTTCGTATTGATGCTATTGTAGTTTCAACTCAACACGATGATTTTGCTGATGAACCAACGATGTTAGCAAAAATCAAAAAAGATATTATTGAGATTTTGATTCCAAGAGTAATCGCTAAAAATCCTCAATATACTCATTTATTCAATGATGCAATTAAATACCACATTAACCCAACAGGAAAATTCGTAATTGGAGGACCTCACGGAGATACTGGTTTAACAGGAAGAAAAATTATCGTAGATACTTACGGTGGAAAAGGAGCTCACGGTGGAGGCGCATTCTCAGGAAAAGACCCATCAAAAGTAGACCGTTCTGCGGCTTATGCTACACGTCATATTGCTAAAAACTTAGTAGCTGCCGGTATTGCGGACGAAATTTTAGTACAAGTTTCTTACGCAATTGGAGTTGCTGAACCAACATCAATCAACGTAAACACTTACGGAACAGCAAAAGTAAACTTAACTGATGGTGAAATCAGCAAAGTAGTAGAAAGCATTTTTGATATGCGTCCTTACTTTATTGAACAACGTTTAAAATTAAGAAATCCAATCTACAGCGAAACGGCTGCTTACGGACACATGGGAAGAACTCCTGAAACTGTAACCAAAACGTTTACTGCGCCTGGTGGCGAATCTAAAACATTAACAGTAGAATTATTTACTTGGGAAAAATTAGATTTTGTAGATAAAGTAAAAGCTGCTTTTAAAATATAAGAAATTCTTTCTTTAACAAAAAAACCATTCGCATTAACGAATGGTTTTTTTTATCTCTTTACTCGAAAGAACTATAATGTATATTTTAAACTTAAAATTACAAATCTAGGCTGTACTCTATAGCTCGAAAAACTACTTGTTCCACCTAATTGACTAAAACTATTTGTATCTAAAGATTCCGTGTCTAACAAATTGGTTCCTGAAAGTTTCCATTCCCATTTACTACCTTTCTTTTGATACAATAAACTTGCCGTTAAGAAATCGTATTCACTATCAATAGTTTTTGCTTTGTTTCTATTGTGAAAATAAGAATATTCCGAAACGAATGAGAACGCATCAAGGAAGAAATATTCTAAAGTAACCGTTGGGCTATCTATGTAAATAACATCCGAAAAGTTATCGTTAATAGAAAAATTATACCCTACCGTTAAATTTGGCAACGTTTTATAATTGGTAGAAAAACTTAAATTATAACTCTGAGAATAAGATTCAATGGTTTGAATCTCTGATGGATTGTTGTTAGGATCAGTATCAGCATCTGGGTAAACACGAATGTTATTAGATTTTTGCCAATTGACTGCAGCTCTAAAATTTGCTTTATAATACTTAGCAAAAGAACGACCATAACCTCCTAATGCAGAAAAAGTTTCATCAGGAAAATTAGAGTTCATGTTTTCGGTAGAAGAAATCTGATTAACACCAAATAGTAACGCTCTATTTTTTATTGCATCTAACTGCCTTGTATAAGACACATTAGCAAAAATATTTTCAAAATTAAACATATTATATTTAAAGTAACGCAACGAATGCACTTGAGAAGTTGAATTTTCTAAGAATCTATTTCCGCTAAATAAACTATTATAGCTTGAAAACACATAACCTTGAGCTAACCTATTAATATCGGTAAAATTGTTGGTTAACGAATAATTATAGGTTAACGTTTCTGATTTTTTTATCTGCCACAACGCATAAACATCAGGTAAAAATCTATTAAATGATTGCTTGTTTGACGTTCCAAGTTGCTCATCATTCATATTATACTGATGCACACTAAATCCAGGATTAAAAGTAAATTTACCGGTCATGAATTTATAATGAACTCCTAAAAACACATCATTAAAAGCATAATCCACATTGTTAACAACAGTTGGATCAGTTAAATCATTTTGATTACCATTGTCTAAAATTTGAAAAATAGAAGAATCAAAATTTTGATACGAATACGTATTTCCTAAAGTTAAATTGATGTTGCTTTTTGGTGTTAGCATGTAATAATAATCAAATTTAGAATCCACTTTATTCGTTTGTACAAATCGATTCTGAGTAATATCATCTCTAATTCCAATTCCTTCATTTATATAACCCGTTAATAAAGGTGCAAAAGGCAAAGTTTCTAAATTAGCGTTATAAAAAGGATCTTCATTTTGATATAAATGTTGCATTTCAAAAGCAAAAACATGCTTGTCGTTTAAAGTGTAATAGTAATTTAAATTCTGATTGATTGAAAAAGGATTTTGTTCTTTTCCTGTATAAATATCAGATAATAAACTAGAAAAAACACTAGTATTTTCTTTTTGGTCAGAAAATTTCACCAAGGCATCATAATCAAAATGTGCTTTTTCAGAAGGAATATAGCTAGAACTTAATTTAAGCAAAACTTGCTTACTATCTTGTTTGGTAAAATCTTCTCTTGTTTCCGAAATAGTTTCTGTTGAACCATCTGGTAAATTATCAATACGATTAGAAATTGTTCTGTTTTCAATTTCTGTTTTGTTTCCTAATAAAATTCCAAAACCACTTAATGTCCAAGCTTTTGAAGGATTGAAACTAAAATTTGCTGCTCCAAATGTAGATTCAATATTTGCTGCTTGATTGTTACGAAGTCCCATAATTCCTAAATCATTAGATGCCACATTGAAAGAAGAACCTCCTTTACGCATCATATTTTTGAAACCTCCGGTAAACTTGAAATAATCTTGAGCCGTTAATGGTAATTCCCCAATATTATTCACATTAGCAATTACATTTAAACTGTATTTTGGACTATAGAAAAACAACTTCGGATTTACTATGAATCGGGTATCTTCCATCCCTACTCCAATTCCGGCCATCATATCTCCAAACCAAAAATTCTTTTTCCCTTCCTTAAGTTTGATATTAATAGCAATGCTTTCCTCGTTATTTTCTAATCCTTTTAAATTAGAAACTTCATTGTAATTTCGCAATACCTGAATTTTATCTAACGCATCCGCTGGAATATTTTTAGTAGCTAATTTGGTATCGCCATCGAAGAAATCTTTTCCTTCCACCATTACTTTTTGAAC
>JBILST010000009.1:0-21941 GCA_044371865.1 Flavobacterium sp. | reverse complement strand
AGAGATTCTAACCGCCTTTTTTATTTTTGTCTTTCAACAAGTATTCCTACTCCTAAAGCATTAGGTAAATAAGGTCCTGTAAATTTACTCTTAACAGCAACTTTATATTTTCCTTTCTCAAGTGTATCAAATGTTTTGATGGTTTGAAATACATCGCAAATATCACCTGAACAATCACCAATATCCTTTCCATCTTCATCAATAAGTTTCATAACAACTTGTAGTGTTTCAACTTTACCATCAGGAGTCGTAATTTCAACTTCTAAAGGCACTTCCTTGAATTGAAAACCACTAATGTGACCAAAGTGTAGTTTTATGTCACAAACTCCCTCAGATTGCGTGGTTTCAAACTCAAATAACTTAACATCTTTTGCTTCCCAGCGATTATCTGAAAAATCACGATTAAATTCGTCATATACTTTATTCTTATTACAAGACGTTACTACAAATACAAGAGCAAATAAAAAAAGTTTAGCTTTCATAATTTATCATTTTAGAATTATAAATATAAAAAAAGTCCTGAATAAATCAGGACTTTTCAATATAATATAAACTAATTACTTAGTCTTCTTTTTTGAATTCAGCCATTTTACGACCTTCATTTTCACCAATTGTATCTTGCATTACTGGAGTTGCAATGAATAATGAAGAATAAGTTCCTACTAAAATACCCACTAAGATGGCAAATACGAAACCTCTAATCGTTTCACCTCCAAAGATGAAAATAGCCACTAACGTTACTAATGTAGTTGCAGATGTATTAATCGTTCTACTCAAAGTAGTATTTAATGCTTTATTTACCAAACCTTTAAAATCAGGTGACGAATTGTAATCTAGGTATTCACGTACTCTATCAAATACAATTACGGTATCATTCAAGGAATATCCAATTACCGTTAAGATTGCTGCAATAAAAGCTTGATCAATCTCCATATTAAATGGTAAAATAGTATAGAAGAATGAGAAAATACCTAATACAATGATTACGTCATGTGCAACTGCTATAACCGCAGCAAAACCAAATTGCCACTTACGGAAACTAATCATTAAGTAAACAAATACTACAAATAATGAACCTAAAACAGCCCAAATAGAGTTCATTTTAATATCTTTTGAAATAGTTCCTGTTACTTTAGCGGATGATAAAATACCTATTTTTTTACCTTCATATAAGTTTGCAAATTTATCATAAGTTAAATCAGCTGGTAAGTATTTCTTTAAACCTTCATATAATTTTTGGTTTACTTCTTTATCAACACCTTCACCTTCCTCTTCAATTTTATATTTGGTAGTAATTTTTAACTGATCATTTCCACCATAAACTTTAGCCTCAGCACTTCCAAAAATAGCAACTAAATCAGCTGCCACATCTGGTGCAGAAACTGCTTTATCAAAACGTACTTGATATGTTCTACCTCCAACGAAATCTACACCTTGATTTAATCCTTTTGTAGCTAAAGAGAAAATACTCAATACTACTAAAATAGCTGAAAAAGCATAAGCAATTTTCTTTTTACCTAAGAAATCAATGTTTAAGTTTTTAAACCATGTTTTAGTTAACGAAGTTGAATACGCTAATTTTTCGTTTCTGCTTAAACTCCAATCTAAGAACATTCTTGTTACAAAAACCGCAGTAATTACAGAAGTGAAAATACCAATTAATAACGTTGTAGCAAAACCTTGAATTGGTCCAGTTCCAAACACTAATAAGATAATCGCTGTAATTGCTGTAGTAACGTTAGCATCAATAATAGATGACATTGCTCCTTTCCATGTGAAAGCATAATCAGTAGCTTCTTGAACTGATTTACCACTATCCAATTCTTCTTTTGCTCTTTCAAAGATAATTACGTTAGCATCTACCGCCATACCGATTGTTAATACGATACCTGCAATACCTGGCAATGTTAAAACAGCACCAAAACTTGCTAAAGTTCCAAAAATGAACAAAATGTTTACTAATAAAGCTAAGTTAGCATAGAATCCAGTTTTACCATAGTAAACTACCATCCATAATAATACTAAAGCAAAACCAATAACGAATGATAACATACCATTATCAATAGCTTCTTGTCCTAATGATGGTCCTACTACTTCTGATTGAACAATTTCTGCTGCAGCTGGTAATTTACCTGCTCTTAAGATGTTTGCTAAATCTTTTGTTTCTTCAATTGTGAAGTTTCCAGAAATTTCTGATTGACCTCCAGTAATCGCTCCTTTACTTACACCCGGTGCAGAGTAAACGATATTATCTAAAACAATTGCAATAGCATTTCCTTGTTGAGAAACTGCTCCTGTAATTTGTTCCCATTTTCTTGATCCGTTACCGTTCATTTGCATAGAAACGGCTGGTTTCCCTAATTGATCAAAAGTATCTTTTGCATCAACAATAACACCACCACTTAAAGGAGCAACATTGTCTCTTGTTCCTTTTAATGCATATAAATCTGTAATATCTGGATTTTTTTCGTTGGTTTTTCCCCAAGCAAATCTAATGTTTGTTAAATTAGCTGGTAATAAAGCTTTAATATCTGCTCTTTTTAAATATCCATTGATGGCAGCAGTATCTTTAGTAGCAAATGTTCCTACATGTGGAGCACCTTGCTGACCTGGCGCTAGCATTTTACCTAAGAAAGGACTATTGTTTGCAGCCGTAGTATCCGCTTTATCTGTTAATAAAGAATCAATTCCTGTAGTTCTAGTAGGAGCCGCTTTAACAGCAACTTCTGTTTTCTTTAATGCATCTTCAACAGACATTAAATATTGTCCAACTTCTTCAATTTTATACGTTTCCCAAAACTCTAATTGAGCAGTACTTTGTAATAATTTTTTGATACGATCAACATCTTTAGCTCCTGGTAATTCTACTAAGATTCTACCAGAATTTCCTAATAACTGAATGTTAGGTTGAGTTACACCAAATTTATCAATACGCTCTCTTAATACCTTGAAAGCACTTTCTACTGATTCTTGAACTTTTTGTTTGATAATTGGCTCAACTTGTTTGTTGGTCATATCAAATTTAATAATTTCATCTAAGTTTCTGTTTCCAAAAACATCAGCAGCAGCTAATCTTACATTTGCAGCATTAGCAGCTTCAAAGAAAGCATCAATATAATCTTGATTTCCTTGTTGGTTTGCTTTTGCATCAGCAAGTGCTTTTAGGAAAGCTGGATTTTTAGAATCATTAGCTAATCCTTTCAAAACATCTTTAACTGAAATTTGAAGGATTACGTTCAATCCACCTTCTAAGTCAAGACCTTTGTTGATTTGGTTATTGGTAACTTCTTTGTAAGTATGTCCTAAGTATACTTCTTCTTTCCCTATAGAATCTAAATAACGTAATTCTTTAGCCGCATCTCCTTTTGCAAAAGCTTTTGCATCAGAAACAATACTATTTGCTACGAAAGTAAAAGAAAGTTGGTATACACATACCAAAGCAAAGATAATTGCGAAAAATTTAATAAGTCCTCTATTCTGCATTATACTAAAATTTATTTATTCTATATTATAAAAACGGACAAATATATAATTTACAATAGGATTAAGCAATTTTATTTTGGATTAAAATAACCTTTTTAATGAAGTTTAATCACAAAGCCTTATTATTACCTAAGAATGAAACACTTGCAACAAAAAAATGTAATTCACAATCCTTCATTTATTGTTTAAAACTTATTGATTTACAACAAAAAATACAATAACAAAAAAAAACTGCCAATTTCTTGACAGTTTTTACTTTTATTTTGATAAAAATTACAATACTGATTTCAAATCAGCATTCATGTTACGAACTGCATCTGCACTTTTAGCAAATAATGCTTTTTCAGCATCATTTAATTGTACATCAACGATTTTCTCCACACCATTTTTACCAATAATACATGGAACTCCCATGCAAATATCTTCTTGTCCATACTCTCCTTCTAAGAATACTGAACATGGAATCATACGTTTTTGGTCATTTAAAATACTATCTACTAAATACGCTACAGAAGCTCCTGGCGCATACCAAGCAGACGTTCCTAATAAACCTGTTAAAGTAGCACCACCTACCATAGTATCAGCAGCTACTTTGTCTAACTCAGCTTGAGATAAGAAATTAGAAACTGGCACACCATTGTAAGATGCTAAACGTGTTAATGGAATCATTGTAGTATCACCATGACCACCAATAACCATACCTTGAACATCATTAGCTGGTTTATCTAATGCTTTTGATAAATAATATTTGAAACGAGAACTATCTAAAGCACCACCCATTCCAATTACTCTATTTTTAGGTAATCCTGTAGCTTTTAATGTTAAATAAGTCATAGTATCCATTGGATTAGACACTACTACTATAATTGCATTTGGAGAATGTGTTAAAACATTATCTGCTACCGATTTAACAATTCCAGCATTGATACCAATTAACTCTTCACGAGTCATTCCTGGTTTTCTTGGAATACCTGAAGTAATTACTACTACATCACTTCCTGCTGTTTTAGAATAATCACCAGTTGTACCACTTAATTGTGTATTAAACACAGTAGTTGTAGCACATTGCATAATATCCATAGCTTTACCTTCAGCAAAACCTTCTTTGATGTCTACTAATACAACCTCACTTGCAATTCCTCTGTACGATATAACGTCTGCACATGTTGCACCTACGTTTCCCGCACCTACTATAGTTACTTTCATTTTATTGTGTATATTTAAAATTATTAAATTAAAATTGATATTGGACTCCCATATTTCCGTTGACAAATTTACCAAAAGCAATTGAACTTTGCAGATAAAATTTGCTTATTTGATATCTACCTGAAATTTCCCCTAAAAAATTAGTTTTATCTTTTGAAATCCTCTTTAAAAGATCATTTATTACACTTTGAACAGGGAATGAATCCTCAATTGCTCCTCTTTCTCCGCTTACTACATACTCAAAAGCACTATTATTAACAATAAGGTTTGCCATGACTTCCAATTTTTTAAACTGTTTAGAAGCGTTCAATTGAAAATGATATGTGTTAACTAAACCATTAATGTTATTAATACCTAAATTCCCATAAGCTGTATTAACATCTAGAAAATCAAAGCTAATATCTTCTTTAGAATAAATAGCAGCAACTGAAAAATAGAACTTTTTAGCTTCAATTTTTGGAAAATATTGACTCAAATTATGCTTTAAACCGAATCCATAGACCTGATAATCCCCTTTTTTAAGCTTAGTTCTGGTTGAATAGCGAGCTAAAAACTCAACTCCATAAGGCAATTCAATTGTACCTTGTAAATAAGGATAAATAATCGTTTCTTGATTAACCCCATTCGGTGTTTTTAAACGAACTTGTTCTCCACCTAAATCCCCTATCAAATATACTTGATCTCCATTTCCTAATGCTGTTGGAACTGTCGCAGAAGTAGCCCCTTCAATCTCAAAAAATTGAAAATCTGAGTTCTTAATAGTAAATTTTCGATCTGATTTTGGAACAAAAAAAACATTAGTATGCACCCCTAAACTAACCTTCCATCTTTCTTTCTTTTGAGGAGAAAAAAACCATCCCGACGAAGCTTGATATACCGCCGCATCTGTTGCTGGAACAATGTATTGCTCAGAATACAAAAGGGCATCTGAAAGCAGATACCCTATTTGTTCTAATTCAGTAGACGATTGCCCTTTAACTTTTTGTGTAAAAAAGAAAGCAGCAAACAATCCTATTATTATACCCGATTTACGCATCAATTTTAGCGTAAGAGGCATTCTTTTCAATAAACTCTCTACGAGGCGGTACCTCATCACCCATCAACATTGAGAAAACTCTATCCGCTTCTGCCAAACTATCGATTGTAACTTGTCTGAACGTTCTGTTTTCTGGATTAAGAGTCGTATCCCACAATTGTTCTGCATTCATCTCTCCAAGACCTTTATAACGTTGGATTGCAGCATTTCCTCCCATTCTTTCATTGGCAACATCACGTTGAACGTCGTTCCATGCATACTCTTTTTTATTTCCTTTTTTAACCAAATATAAAGGTGGAGCTGCAATGTATACGTGACCTTTTTCAATAAGTTCCTTCATATAACGGAAAAAGAAAGTTAAAATCAAAGTTGAGATGTGAGAACCATCGACATCGGCATCACACATAATCACAACTTTGTGGTAACGTAATTTTTCTAAATTTAAGGCTTTTGAATCTTCAGCAGTTCCGATTGTAACTCCTAATGCGGTAAAAATATTACGAATTTCTTCGTTTTCAAATACTTTATGTTGCATTGCTTTTTCCACATTCAAAATTTTCCCACGTAAAGGTAAAATTGCTTGAAAAAATCGGTCACGACCTTGTTTAGCGGTTCCACCTGCCGAATCTCCCTCGACAAGGAAAATTTCACATTTTTCTGGATCTTGCTCAGAACAATCTGATAATTTACCTGGCAATCCTCCGCCACCCATAACGGTTTTACGTTGCACCATTTCACGTGCTTTTTTAGCAGCATGACGAGCTTGAGCAGCCAAAATTACTTTTTGAACAATGATTTTAGCATCATTTGGATTTTCTTCCAAATAATTTTCTAACATTTCAGAAACCGCTTGAGAAACTGGAGAAACTACTTCTCTATTTCCTAATTTGGTTTTCGTTTGACCTTCAAACTGAGGCTCTTGTACTTTTACCGAGATAATAGCTGTTAAACCTTCACGGAAGTCATCTCCTGAAATTTCAAATTTTAATTTATCTAACAATCCAGAAGCATCCGCATATTTTTTCAACGTACGCGTTAAACCCATACGGAAACCTTGTAAATGCGTTCCTCCTTCGTGTGTATTGATATTATTTACATAAGAGAAAATATTCTCTGTATAACTTGTATTATAAATTAAAGCAACCTCAACTGGAATCTCACCTTTTTCATGCTCCATGCTAATTACATGCGTAATAATAGGTTCGCGATTTCCATCTAAAAACTTAACGAATTCTTTTAAACCTTCTTTTGAATGGAATGTTTCAACTGGTTGAGAACCATCTTCCGCTAAATGTCTTTTATCGGTTAAGGTAATTGTAATACCTTTATTCAAGAAAGAAAGTTCGCGTAAACGAGACGCTAAAGTATCATAATTATACTCTAAAGTTTGTGTAAAAATGGAAGCATCTGGTTTAAAAGTAACCATCGTACCTCTTTTATCAGTCGTTCCAATTTGTTTTACTGGATATAAAGCTTTACCTCTTTCGTATTCTTGCTCATAGATTTTACCTTCACGATAAACCGTTGCACGTAAATGGTCAGAAAGTGCGTTAACACACTAAACCCCAACACCATGCAAACCTCCAGAAACCTTATAAGAATCTTTATCAAATTTACCTCCTGCTCCAATTTTAGTCATTACAACCTCAAGTGCAGAAACACCTTCTTTTTTGTGTAAATCAACTGGAATACCACGACCGTTATCTTCAACTGAAATGGAATTATCTTCGTTTATTGCTACATAAATAGTATCACAATGTCCCGCTAACGCCTCATCAATAGAGTTATCAACCACTTCATACACTAAATGGTGTAATCCACGAACTCCAGTATCTCCAATATACATGGAAGGACGCATTCTTACGTGCTCCATTCCCTCTAAGGCCTGAATACTATCCGCAGAATAACCACTTTTCTTATTTTCTTCACTCATAATATTTGTGCTAAATAAAGTATTTTTACATCAACAAATATAAGTAATTAGACAAAAAGAAGAAATAAAAACGAACTTAACTCCTTGCTAAGTTATTAACATTTGTTAATTTCAAACAAAAGTTCCTTAAATCGAATAAAAACAGGCTTATTTTTAATTTTTATCTGTTTTTTAATTTTTGCAAAACAAATGAAAATAAAAAAACCTCTTTAAAACTCAATTAAAGAGGCTTTTAAAAATCAACAAACCAAAAAATTTAAAAACTCAAAACTATATTTTCTCCAATTCTACTGAAATCGACACATCTGCCTTAAGATGGGCAGCATTGGCTCTACCACTTGGATCTTGATTTTCTTGCCATTTTGGAATCCATTTACGAACCGTTTGGGCTGCGCTGTCTTGTGGAAAATGTTTATGAAATATGCTTCTGTAATAAAAAGCCTCTTTTGTGACAGGTGTATTGTACGGAAAAAACTGTTTTGCTTTTTCAAATTCTTCATCTGTAACTTGGCTTGAGCAATACTCAATTAAAGTATCAATCCAGTTGTAACCTACTCCATCAGAAAATTGTTCTTTCTGACGCCATAAAATCTCTTCGGGCAAAAAGGGTTTTTCAGGTGTATCAAATGCTTTTCTTAATATATATTTTTCAATTCCGTCATAGGTTTTCGGCATTTTTTCTTCGGGTTGAATTTTAATCGCCAAATCCAAAAAGGCTTTATCTAAAAACGGAACTCTTGCTTCTAATCCATGCGCCATGGTTGATTTATCGGCACGAAGTAAATCGGCTGTAAATAACTTTTGTATACGTTCAATCGTTTCTTTTTGAAAATCTAACACCGATGGCGCATTTCGGAAATACAAATAACCTCCAAAAATCTCATCAGCTCCTTCGCCTGACAACACCATTTTGATTCCTTTTTCCGTAATCGCTTTCGACAAGAAATACATCGGTGTACTGGCACGAATTGACGTTACATCATAGGTTTCTAAATGCCAAATTAATTGATCTAAAATTTCAATTCCTTGCTCCACTGTAAAATGAATTTCATGATGTGTAGTTCCAATGAAATCTGCCACTTTTTTTGCCGCTACTAAATCGGGTGCCGAAGCATCTAATCCGATAGAAAACGAATGCAATTCTTGTCCACTTCCTTCTAACAATCTTGACGTTATTGATGCGATTAACGATGAATCTAATCCTCCCGAAAGCAATACTCCAAAAGGCACATCGCACATTAATCGTTTTTCTACCGCTTGTGTTAAACTTGATTGCAAAGCTTGTAAATCTAATTTTTCAACTGCGGCTTCATGCGCTTCCCATTCTGGTTTATAATATTTCACAAAACCTGTTTTTTCGGTATAATAATGTCCCGGAGGAAAAGTTGAAAATGACTTACATTGGTCGGTAATAGCTTTCATTTCGGAAGCAAAATACAAGCGACCTCTTTCATCCATTCCGTAATACAAAGGTTTTACTCCAAGCGGGTCACGAGCCACAATGTAATCATCTCCATCGATAACTACTAATGCGAAAATTCCGTCTAACATATCACAAAAATCATATCCAAATTCTTCATACAAATGCACTATAACTTCTGAATCCGATGTAGTTCTAAATGTATGATGTTTTAAAGTTGTTTCTCTTAATTTTTTGTGATTGTATATTTCGCCATTATGCACCATCCAAGCGGAATCGGTTCCTTGAATCGGTTGTTTTCCTGTATGTAAATCTACAATTGACAAACGTTCGTGTGCCAAAATATGTCCTTTCTCGGTTACATGAATATCACTTTCATCTGGACCTCGATGACTCATTCTTTTTGACAATTGCTGCACTAATGCTTCTTCTTTTCCTTTTCCTATAATGGCTAATATTCCGCACATAACTTTTTAGTTTAATCGTTGAAATGTTTAATTATTTAAGTGATATAACTGATTCACTTAATTTGATGAAGCAAAATTGAACATATAAGTTTAAATTACAAATCTTAAAACTAATTTTAATTATAATTTAAAACTAAAAATTGATTTTTTAATTAAATAATAAACTTTAAAAGTGGTTTTGAGTTTGTTTTGGTTACAAATCACAAAAAAACCACTCAAGTGAGTGGCGTTTGTTTTATTCGATGAATTTAATTTGGAATCGATTGCTATTGATCACAACCTCATCTCCGAGACTTTTCCCCATTAATTGACTTCCTAATGGTGATTGAGGAGAAACAGCAATTATCGTCTTATTTTCGAGTTGGATTTTTGGCAAAGCGGCGCTGATGTAAAACAACATTTCATTGGTTTGAACTAAACTTCCCAGAGCAACTTTATTATGAATTGCATCTGCATCAATTTTATCAACGTTATTCTTTTGACCGATGATTTCTGCAAGTTTTTGATTGAGTTTTTCTTGTTCTAAATGCATCATGGATAAAGCGGTTTCATGCTTATCTCCAGCCGAACCTTTCGCATCGTTTTGCGCATCTTGAGCTAAATCGGAAATCATAAAACGCAACTCGTTTATTTTCTCCGATAATAGATTTTGATAATGGAATTTTATTTTTTGTTTGAATGTCATGGTTTAACCGCTAAGGACGCTAAGAAGGCGCTAAGAACGCGAGTATTATTTTTTCCCTTTTAAAATTTCATACAATACACCATACTCTCCACAGCTTCCAAAATCACTTACATCATTAGAAGAACCTAAAATATAGCTTTGTCCACATTCAAAACAAATTTTTGCTATTCCTATAATCTTATCTTGTTTGTAAAAAACAAGAATATCTCTATAAACTGGAGCACAAGCTAAAGGATAACCTCCTTCACATTTTGCTGTACTAAAAAGTTTATTTATGTCGTTATGAAAATTTTTATCAATATGTATTTTTGAAAATTTGTATTTTACCAAATTACTTATAAATTCTATATCATTAACACCTTTAGGATAATTATACCCAATTAGATGTAGATAATTATATTCTTTAGATTGCTTATCAATACCATCTAATCTTTGCATTTCGTGTAAAATATCGTCATCTTTTATATCTTTATAATAATGTTCAACTTTATCAAAATCAAAAAAATTCAAATCATTAGATTTTAACTCAGCTGTATTTACAATTTTATTTTCTGAATTCTTACAATTCAAAAAACTAAAACAAATAATTAGAAAAAGATATTTATTCATAAAACAATTATTTCAGAGATGCTTTCAGTTTAACAAACGTTATTGGAAAAACTAATATAACTAATTACTCAACTTCAAAATTCGTTGTTCAAAATTGAATATTCAACATTTTTAACATTGAACAACGAACTTGGAATTTTGAATGTTGAAGTTTTAGAAATCGAACTTATAGTTTGCTCCTAACAACACCTGAATACCTTGTACTGGGAAATTTGCCCAACGGTTGTATTGTTGATTGGCTAAGTTATTTCCTTTTAAGAAAGCGGTTAATTTTGCATTGTATTTGTATCCTACGTGTGCATTTAAATCGAAATAGCTATCTAGTGTTTCCATTTTTTGTGAAAAAGTTGCTGGAAAAACCAACACATCATCTTGAATGGAAACTAAATCTTTTCTTTCGCCTACAAAAAACACATTGGCTCCTGCATACCATTTTTCATTGATATCAAAATCTACGGTTGAACCAATTTTCAATTGTGGTAAATTCCAAGCTTCGGCTTGTGTATCGGTTGAATAATTATTGTAGGTTCCATTGATTCCGAAAGTTACGTTTTTAGAAAAATCAGCTTTCAATTCTCCGAAAATACTTAGCGTATTTAAATCGTCATACACCACTGCAAATGAATTTCCATAAGCATAACCGTTTGTATTTGTTCCTGTTCCATCAAAACCATTGCTAACAAATAATGCTCTATCTGCTTGATTTTTATTTGAAGCTCTAACATTGAATGCTACTGAATTCGCTAATTTCCCTTTCATCCCAACATACAAATCAAATTTATTATCGGTTGGCGCAATAAATAACGTTGGCGAGACAAACGGATTTTGATCTACGAAATCAGCATACGAATTTTGCTCTAAATCACCTTCCGCTCCCGCGTAAGCGACTAAAATATCACCTACTAATTTATAAGATGCTTTGATGTTTGGATAAATAAAAATCTTTCCATCGCTTTCTCCGTTGATTTTTGCTGTTGCATAATAAACCCCAGCTCCAATTTGAACCGATAAATCATCTTGTTGGTACAAAATACTTGGTTTTGTTCCTGCAATAATAGTACTGTATTTTAATTCCGAATCTACATCGTACATTCTGTCAAAACTTCCTCCTACATAATCCACTACGAAGTCTGCTTTAATTTTTTGATTCATTACATCGAAATCGAAATTTGGCTTGATGAAAAAGCGATTTTCTCCCGAATCCAATCCATCCGAAAAACGTTTGAATTGCATGCTCGCATCATTAAAAATTCCGTCTTTGAAACTCATTTTTCCGCCAAGTGCAATCGTATTATACGTTTGTTTTGAATCGATTCCTGCTATCGTTGGATCATCAAAGAAAATAGATTCTGTTGGCAAACCGTACCAATTGTAAATTTGGTTTTTTACCGCCAAATCAACGTTCCAACTCATATCGCGTTCACGAACTCCGTAAGTAACATCTAAACTAGTGTTGTAGAATTTATCATCTAAAACCAAGTCTTTAATTCCGCCTTGAGATGACAAATGACGCAACATTCCGCCCACATAATTGCTTCTACTTAAATTTTGTGTAATGAATAATTCAGCATTGATGGTTGGGTAATTCCCGAAACCTAATGTTGCGTAATTGTTGTATAATTTTTCTTTTTCGGTTTTATCTACTCCTGCTGCTTTTCCTTTTGCTGGCGTAAACGTTGAAGCAACCGGAAACGAGAAAATATTGTACTGAATTACTTCTTTTTGCTGATTGTCTTCGTCATCTAACAATGGTGTTTCTTTAACCTTAAAGGCATCTGAAATAGTTGGTGTGTATGGTTTCACAATGTTTACCACTTCCGAACCAATGTTTTCATCTTTTACTTGGGCAAAAGAAAATTGGATTCCGAATACAGTTAAAACTAAGGCGATTATATTAAATTTCTTCATGTTCTATATTTATTATCTTTTAAAATCAATTATGTAAAGTATTCCAATCTAGCTTTAAAATTTCTTCCTTATGAATCAAGATAACCGATTCTTCTCTTTTATCTCTTCCAGAATTTATAACGATATAATTTTCTTGTACATCAGTTATGGGGTCTAACAAATAATTATCTTCTTTAAAAAAAGGATGAACAATTTCAACTTTTTTCCCATTATCCTTTAATTCAGCGATAAAAGTTAACTCATAAATATTTCCTAAATAGTAAGACTTATTATCGATATTAAAACTTGAAAATAACAATAATAAATCTTTATCATAAACATCTTTCGCTACTTTAGAATTATCTAAATATCCATAAGCACCAACATTTTCTAAACCATTTATATCTCTAAATTTAACCTGATTAAACATTTTATCTGGATCCGCTACACTTAATTTTAGAGGATTATCTATTTCAACTATTTCACTTCCTCTTGAATATTTATGCTCTATTATATAATACTTATTATTTTTTTTAAAAATCCCATTTACTTTAAATCCTAAAGTAAAATATACATTTCTTGTTCTTTTGTGATAGAAATATACAGTTGCTCCCCATTCTCCAAAATCATCATTAAAAACAACAAAATCATTATCTTCAAAAAGTTTAGTAGACCTTAACAATGGAAACTTTAAATCTGTCAAATTCCATTTATCATTTATCCATTCATAAATTTTCTCATTAAATAATGCTATTAATTTACCTTCATACAACCAAAAATTTTCGAAATCATATAAACTAAGTTTTTTTTCCAAACCAAAATTTCTTTCAATTACTTTTAAATCATGACAAACAAATTTTCCTTTTGGAAATAATGAAATCAAATTGTTTTTATAAACTACACTATAAGTTATTGGTAAATTCTTCCATTCTTGATAATATTCAACACTATTATCAAAATAAGGATTTTTTAAAACTTTCTTTTTAACCTTATTAAATAATGGATTTTCACCAACACAAACAAATAAAGAATCTTGTTCCAATAATAATGAATCAACCGATTTCTTCTTTTCTTTTTCAATCATTTTCCAAGTTACATTTTTAACGCTATCATTAAAATGTTCAACTAAGAATTTAGAATAAGGAGAATTAATTTCATTGACCTTCTTGTTTTTATGATTACAAGAGAATAAGAAGATAGTAACAAAAATAAAAATCAATCCGCTTTTCATTAAAACTTAGTTTGTGATTGATGAATTACGTTTTGCTTCTTCTCCTTTAATGAAATCTAATTCTTTTTGAGCTTCTTCAATTACATCTGTATATTCTTTGAAGTTTTCAATTACACTTTCTAAAATGTAAGTTGCTTGGAAACTATCTTTTAATCCGTAAAAGTTTTTAGCCATAATTACCAAACTCTTCGCTCCGTAATATTTATACCCTGAATAATCTTGCGCAATTTTTTGTACAACTACATTTGAAGGTTCAAACTTGCCTTCTTTGTTTTTAAAATACGCATCGTAATACAAAGCTTCGGCAGCTAACTCTCCTTTGGCAATTTTTTGCAATTTAGCATAAGCCTCTTTTGCTTTAGCTTCATCATTTGTTTTAATCGCCGAACGCGCTACGATAATTTGCGCATCACTCTTAATTCTATCATCGATTTTGTCGTTTTTCAAAACTCTATCGGCATACACAACGGCATTTGTAAAATCTTCTTTTTCATAATACGATTTCATTAAATTAGATTGTGCGTACGTAGTATTTTGAGGAAAATCAGCTTCTGTTTCCAATCGTTTTAAAACTGGAATAGCACTATCATAATTTTTAGCTTTTAAGTGTACTTGACACAAACGTGCTAAAGCTTGCTCTGTGAATTCATTTCTTGGTTTTGAAACTACAAACTCATAATGTTTCACTGAATTAGCTTCTAGATTATCTGCAAAATATAATTGTGCTAAATAGAAATTTGATTTCAGCGCATGCAATCCATTTGGAAATTTACTCACATAACTTGAGAAACCTGAAATCGCTTGCTTGCTGTTGTTTTGTAAATATTGTTTTTCGGCAGATTCGTATGTATCGTTATCTAAATCGGCATCTGAAACTTCCACAAATGAAAGTGTTTTTACCCAAGCCGCATATTCATCTACCTGACCTTTATCTACATAAATTAAACGCGCAGTTGAAACCGCTTCAATAGATTCTGGTGAATTTGGATATTCGGCTACTACTTTTTTGAACTTCGTTAACGCTAAATCTTCTTTACTTGAATTGTAATAAATTAAACCTTGTTTTAAAATGGCCTTAGAAACATATGAACTCGATTTATAACCATTAATTAACTTGTCATAGGCTGCAATTCCTTTTTCGTTCTGACTTTGATTCACATACGTGTTTCCTAATTCATACAAAGCATCATCCGCGTATTGCGAATTTGGAAACGTTTTTGAGAATTTCTCTAAATCTTCTATTTTACGGTCTGGTTTACTTACAAATCCGTAGCTGATTCCTTTTTGAAATGCTGCGTAATCAGCATCCACACTTTTCATATCGATAGCTTTATTGTATGCATCCATCGCTGGCCAATATTTTGCTGCCATGAAATTACAATCACCCAGTCTTAAATAGGCATCTGTTAAACGAACTTTATCATCTTTAGAAGCTTTGGTATAAGCATCGAAATATTGAATTGCACTTTCATATTCTTTCAATTTAAAATACGAATACGCTAAGTTGTAATTTGCATTTGTATATTCAGGAGTATTTGAAGCTTCCGCCGAATTTAAAAACTGTTTAAAACTCAATTTTGCTTCTTCAAATTGGTCTAAATTGTACTCGGTTTCCGCTTTCCAAAAAGTAGCTCTTGCGGTGAATTTTGCATCTTTATTTTCTGCTAACGATTTTTTAAATAACGCATAGGCACCTTTATAATCGCCATCAGTATACAATTCTAAACCTCTATAAAACGTTACTTTTTGATAGGCTAATTTGTTTTCTGGAGATTTACTTTTTTCCAATAAAACCAATGCTTCTTTATAATTTTTAGATGTAATATAAGAACTAATTAACAACGTATTGATTTCCGACTTATAGGGCGTACTTGGATATTTCGCCATATAATCATTCATCACTTCCGGAACCGATTTGTATGGATTTCCGATTTCGTAACTCAATTTCGCATAATTCAAATACGCATCTTCTTGAATTTTTAAATCAAACTCCATTTCAGATGCCGTTTTGAAGGCATTTAACGCTTGTTGTTTTTTATCGGTTTTTAAATAACTTTCCGCTAAATGGTAATAAGCATTTTGAGCCACGCCATCATTTCCTTCTATAATCTTATTAAATTGAGATATGGCATTTTCGTAGTCTTTTTGTTGGTAATACGTGTAACCTAATTGGTAAAAATCAGTATTTGTCCATTTTCCTTTTTTTCCGTTGTATGCTAATAAATAAGGAAGCGCTTTGTCGTACTGTTTCAAATTGAAATAACTTTCACCAATTATTTTTGACAATTCGCTTTTTTCTTCGCCTTTAGATTTTGGCATTTGTTCTAAACCTAAATCAATAGCTTTTTGGAAATTCCCAAGCTTAAAATTCATATCCGCTTGAAAATAACCCATTTTTTCTTTGTACTTTTCTTGGTCTGAAACTTGATCGAAATATTGATTTGCACTTTTGTAATCATCCGTTTCATACGACATGTAACCTAAATAGTATTTCGCCTGACTTCCAAAAGTCTTCGAATTTACTACTTGGTTGAAGTATTTAGTAGCTTCTTTGGTGTTTTTAGCTGTAAAATAAGCATATCCTTTTTGGAAATTATATTTTTCTCTTTCGGCTTGCGACATGTTATTTGAATCCGCTTTATCAAACCATTCTAATGATTTTGGATAATTCCCTTGATCAAAGTAATAATGCGCTACTTCAATATAGGCTTGATTCGTTTTTGTACTCGTAGGATAATCCTCTACAAAACTTTCTACCAAAACATCAGCTCCCATTTGGTCCAAACGAATCGCACAATTCGCAAAATAGTAGGCACAATCCGATTCAACTTCCATATTATCAGTTTTGGCTTTTACTTTGTCAAATAGAATTTGTGCTGCTTGATATTGCTTATCTTTATATAATTCAACAGCACGATTAAATTCAGTTAATTCGTGTGTATAAATAGATGATTGTTGGGCTAAAAGTGTTCCCGAAAAGAAAACAACTAAAAAAGAAAGTTTTAAATACTTTATCATTTGATTCGTTATTTATAAGTTCCAAATATAAGGCTTATTGTAAGTAATAACGAAGGCCATTAACATATTATTGTACAATTTTTGAACATAGTTTTCAACCAAACCTACTATTTTTAATCGAAATCGTTTTAAAATTTTGAAACAGAACCATAAGTTATTACTTTTACATTTTAAAACCCATTAAAAACTATGTCACAAACAGTTCTATCCTTAAAAAACGTAACGATTTATCAAGATAAAAACCCAGTATTAACTGATGTAAATATTGATGTAAAACATGGCGAGTTTCTTTATTTGATTGGTAGAACAGGTTCTGGAAAAAGTAGTTTTTTAAAAACTTTGTATGCCGATTTAGCTTTAACTGAAGGCGAAGGAAGTGTTGTAGATTATAACTTAAACACTTTAAAAGAAAACGACATTCCTTATTTGAGAAGAAAATTGGGTGTAGTTTTCCAAGATTTCAAATTACTTTCAGACCGAAGTGTCAAAGAAAATCTACTTTTTGTTTTAAAAGCAACAGGTTGGACAGAAAAAGAAGAAATGGAAGTTAAAATTGAAGAAGTTTTAGACAAAGTAGGTATGAAAGGTTTTGCAACTAAAATGCCTCACCAACTTTCTGGAGGAGAACAACAACGCGTAGGAATTGCTAGAGCTTTGCTTAATGATCCTGAATTAATTTTAGCAGACGAACCAACAGGAAACTTAGACCCACAAACTAGTGTTGAAATCATGGAAGTACTGAGAAAAATTAATGCTAACGGAAAAACCATTTTAATGGCAACTCATGATTATGCATTGGTTTTAAAATACCCTTCAAAAACATTAAAATTTGAAGGTGGTAAAATGTTTGAAGTGGTTCAAAGAACGGTATAATGCTATCTATTTTAATTCCAACATACAACTACAATGTTTATCCATTAGTTACGGAATTAAAAAACCAGGCCGATGCTTTAGGAATTGCTTATGAAATCTTAGTTCAAGATGATGCAAGCAAATCTTTTTTAAAAGAAAATACAGAAATTAACCTTTTACAGCATTGTTCCTACACGTTGAATCATGAGAATTTAGGCAGAGGAAACAATATCAATTTACTCAACAAACGAGCAAAATTTGAATACGTTTTGATTATGGAAGCCGATGCATTTCCAGAGAAAAAAACATATCTAAAAAAATTAATAGATTCTATAAATCAAGAAACACAAGTACTTTTTGGCGGCGTAATTTATCCCAATCAAAAACCTGAACAAGACAAATTACTTCGTTGGAAATATGGCAATGAACGCGAAAGTATTTCTTTATCTGACCGCTTAAAAAGACCTTATCATTTTGTTTTCACATGGAATCTATTGCTTAAAAAAGAAATTCTTTCAAAATATCATTTCCCCAATAATATAAAAAATTATGGTTATGAGGATCTTGTTTTTATTAAGCAATTAAAAGAAAACAAAGTTCCTATTCAGCATTACAATAATATGCTGATTCACTTTAATTCAGAAACAAGTATAGCCTTTCTTAACAAAACAGAAGACGCTGTAAAAACACTACATCAATTAATTTCTAACAAAAAATTACTAATTGAAGATATAAAAATAGGGAAAGCTTCTAAAATGATTCATCTTTTGCACTTAGAAAGTTTAGCACGGTTTCTATTTAAAAAAACATCTACAAAATTGATAGCCAATCTTACCTCTTCACATCCAAGTTTAATTATTTTGGATTTATATAAATTAGGCTACTTTTTAAATTTAAAATAAAATGCGGATATTATTAATCAATAATTTTAATAGTGAGAATCGACTTGGTGGAGTTGAACATTATTTATATGAATTGATTCAGTATGCCGAAAAAAATAATTCTAATCTAACTTTTAAATGGTTTGGCAAAGAAAAAATCAAGACCAATTGGATTGAAAAATTCTACCACCAGAAAATCACAGAAGAAATTATTCAAGAAATTAAAACCTTTAAACCTGATCTAATTCATTGCTTCAGTATTGGCGCGCCGGTAACTCCGCAATTCATGCAATATGCAAAATTGAATGGCATACCAATTGTGTTTTCGTTTCGAGATTATTATTATTTATGCCCAAAAAATTACATGTTGAATGATAAAAACGAGGTGCTTTTAAAACATGAAAGCGCTTTAGAATGTATTTTACATCATCAACCCAAACGAAATATTTTGTTTGATACGTTATTACATTTAAAACAATCGTATCACAAAAAAATAATCAAAAAGCACATTGATTACTATTTAACGCCTTCAGAAAATTTAACACAATTAATTGCTAAACATTTTCAAAAAGAAGGTCAAACTCTTGCAAATCCTATATTAATTAAACCTAAACGTAACTCCAATTCAGAAGAAAACTATATTTTGTTTGTTGGGCGTTTGGTTCCTGAAAAAGGAGTTTTAACCTTGTTAAAAGCGTTTCAGAATATTTCCAAACAATTTCCAAATGAACAATTATGGATTGTTGGTGAAGGAAATCAATTAGAAGAACTTCAAAATTTTACGAAGTACAACAACTTGAAAAATGTTTCATTTTTAGGGAATAAGTCACGTGAAGAGCTTCAAGGAATTTATACTAATTCGAAATTTTCGGTAATTCCGAGTGAATATTTAGAAGCGTATGGCAATGTAATAATAGAGAGTTTATCCTTTGGAAAAACAGTAATTACTAGTGATTTAGTTGGAATTAAAAATGAAATAGAACAAAATCGTGTTGGTTTGACATATTCCTTTCAAAATCCTGAAGCATTAGAAGAAAAAATGATTGAACTTCTTTCTAATTCAAGTTTAAAAAGCGAATTAGAAATCAACATACCAAGTTATTTAGCAACAAAAACGTTTTCTAAGCATTTTGAAGATTTACTTGATATTTACGAAGATTTACTTACTCGAAATCGATAAAAACTCATCAAATTCTCTGATATAATCAGCTTCTTCAAACACATCAGAAGCAACCACCAAACAAACAGCTCCAGAAGAAAAATTCTTCAATTCACGCCAAATACCGTTTGTAATTAGTAAACCTTCAAATGGTTTGTTTAAAGTAACCGTTTTTTGTTGTTGACCATCATTTAAAATCACATCAAAACTTCCGGATAAAGCGACCAAAAACTCATGCTGTTCTTTATGAGAATGTCCACCACGCTCTGCCCCACTTGGTACATCATATAAATAATACACACGCTTGATTTCATAAGGTAAAACATCATTTTCAATGACTGATAAATTACCTCTTGGATCTTCTATTTTGGGGATATTTATTATTTTAATTTCCATAATTTAAAACATGTAACCATTGGTTAACAATTACTTCCGATTGAAATTTTGCAACACTTGTTTTTGCATTGTTTTTACAATTTTGATACAAAATCTCGTCTTCAACAAAGATATTCATTTTGCGAGTTAATTCAGTAAAATTTTGATTTTCTACTAAAATTCCGTTATGGTTATCAATTATCATTTCGTTTGGACCACTTTCACAATCAAATGATACCACAGGTGTTCCAATACTTAACGCTTCTAGTATAGTCATTGGAAAACCTTCATATTGACTTGATAAAACCAAAAACTTTGCATTGTAAATATAATCCAAAACACTTTCTTTAAAACCTACTAAATGAACTACAGCCTCTAATTTTAAATCGGTAATTTTCTTTTCCAAATTCGCTTGTTCATTTCCAACACCTAAAATCAACAAGTGAATGTTTTTTTTAGGTAAATTAGATTGTGAATAACTTTCAATAAGTTTATCAAATTGCTTCAACGGCACCAATCTTCCAACTGCGATAATGTACTCAAAAGACATTTTATTATTGTATGAAAGAGATGGAATTGAAATTGAATTTGGAATTACTGCAATAGATTTAGGACTAAATTTAGATTCGATTTTTTGCTTTATAAAATTTGAAACGACAACAACATTAACTGTTTTTTGAAAGATTTGTTTGGCAATCCAGTTGCTTTCTGATAAATACGTTTCTATTCGACTGCTATGAATTGTGTAAATACATTTTAAATTTCGGTATATAAAATTCAAAAATACCCATTCCATTTTCGGATTAATGCGATGTCTAAAATCGATTACATAATCGAATTGTTGTTTTTTTAAATAATTTGCTAATTTGAAATACTTTATAAATTTCGAATATTTCCCAAAAGAAATTAATTTACCCCCAAATTCATAAATTACTTTATCTTCTAAAACGATTGTATGAATATCGATTCCTGCCTCGTGAAGCATTTTAGTAATTGTTCCAAAAACACGTTCTAAACCACCTTCATCCAATTTATAACCAATAACGGCTATTTTCAATTGATTTTTTGAGTGGTTTTTCATTTCGGTAGAATTAGTTTATTAATTTAGCATAAAAATAGATTTAAAAACTCAATATGCAAAATTTTCCACTGGTTAGTGTCATTTGTTTGTCTTACAATCACGAAGCTTACGTAGTGGAAGCCTTGAATTCTGTAATTAATCAAACCTATCCAAACATCGAATTATTAATTGCAGATGATTGTAGTTCTGACAATTCTGTTTTGGTGATTCAAAAATGGTTAAAAGATCACCCAAATACACATTTTATTTCCAACAATGAAAATTTAGGAAATACTAAAACATTCAACAAACTAGCAAAATTTGCAAAAGGAGAGTATATAATTGACTTAGCTGCAGATGATGTTTTACTTGAGCATTGTATTGAAAAACAAATTGATACCTTCCAAAAAACAAACTTTAAAAATCTCGGAATTGTTTACGGTAATTTAATTGAAATTAACGAAGGTGGCGCTGTTTTAAGCAATTATTATACAGAAAAAGATAATCCTGAGAGTGGTAATATCTACAAAATGGTCGTTGGAAGAACCACTAAAATTTGCTCTGTTTCATCAATCATAAAAAAATCAGTATTTAAAGAATTGGGCTTTTATGATGAGGATTTAGCCTATGAAGATTTAG
>JBILST010000124.1:0-6670 GCA_044371865.1 Flavobacterium sp. | reverse complement strand
ATTAGTAAATTTCTACGGCTTTGACACCTTAGCCGAATTAATCAACATCAATTGTTTTAAGGAAAATCCATCTGTAAATTCTAGTTTAAAATTCTTAAGAAAAACAGATTGGGCAAGAAAAAAAGTAGAAGAATTGTATGTGAGAACTTTGCCTAAACTTTAAGATTTCAACACCATCAAAAAATCTTCCCTTTCAATTTCTACACAACCTAAACTTGCTAAATGATCATTGTAAACTTGGCAATCTAACAAACGATAATTAGCCAATTCTAATTGTTTTGCTAAGGCGATAAAAGCTAATTTACTTGCATTTGGAACTTTCGAAAACATACTTTCGCCGCAAAAAATGTGACCCAAATCTACTCCATACAAACCACCCACTAATTCATCATCTTGCCAAACCTCGACACTTTTTGCAATCCCTAATTCGTGTAATTTGCAATACGCTTCAACCATATCATCAGTTATCCAAGTACCCGGTTTTTTTGCAGTTGAGTATTACTTCTCTAAAAGCAGTATTGAAAGTAACTTTGAATTTTCTTTGATTGATGATGTTGCGCATGCTTTTCGAAATTTTTAAATCTTCAAAAAACAACACCATGCGTTCTGGTGGACTCCACCATAAAATAGGCTCGTCCTCATCAAACCAAGGAAATATACCCGAATTATAAGCCAATACCAATCGTTCAGGTGACAAATCGCCACCTACTGCCACAATTCCATCGAAAGACGCAGTTTCAGCTGGAGGAAAATATAATTCTTTGGTTAAAAAATACATTCGGTCAAGTTCAAGTTCAATACCAAATTTCAAGTTCAATAAAAAAGTCAGAAATTCAAGTATCACTTAAACTTCTGACTTCCATCTTCCGACTTCTAACTTATTAGAATGGTAAATCGTCGTGTTCTTCTTCTTTGAAATTAGTTGCTGGTTCAAAAGCTTCAGAAGCTGGCATTGGCGGCATTTGAGGTGCGCTTGGTGCTTCTGCTTGTACTTTTTCAATTCTCCAACCTTGGATAGAGTTAAAAAATTTAGTTTCTCCTTGTGGATTAACCCATTCTCTTCCTCTTAAATTGATAGATACTTTTACTTGCTCTCCAACATTATAATTGTTTAACAAATCTGTTTTGTCTTGTGCAAACTCAATCAAAATGTGTTGAGGATATTGCTCTTCTGTAGTTACTACAAGCTCTCTTTTTTTGAAAGAAGCACTAACTTGTTGTACAGGATTAATTAATCTTACTCTTCCTAAAACTTCCATAATACTTAAATTTATTTTTTTGCTAATAACAATTTCCAAGCGTCGATAGCTCTTCCATTATCTACATATTCTTTTGCTTTTTGAAATTTTGTATCCATATCATCGGAACTTAAAACCGCTTTAACTTCAAAATTTTCTTTTACAAATATAGCAATTTCTTCTTCAGTTGGAATATTTTCTATGTTCCCTAATTTCCCTAAATCATTTCCATTAAAATAAGTACTTTCTTTAATAAAATCTGGAATCATATCCACTCCAACACCTAAAGTTGTCAATGGCTTTTCTACTTCAAACATACCTACATTTGAACGACTGTACCAGTTTCCTCCCATTCGGGCAACTAAATCTATTTTGTGTTGGTCAATCATTCCTGTCGCATCTAATACAGCTTCATTAATGTGAATTTTTACCACTTCACAAATCACTAAATTTCCAGCACCACCTTGGTCGCCCAAAGCAATCACATCATTAATTTTACATTCAAATTGCACTGGACTTTCAGCCACACGAAATGGTTTTACTTTGTCTGATTTTAACATCGTAAATCCGGCTTTTTCAAACTCATTTACACCATCTGGATATTCAGTACTTGATAATGACATTTGTTGTACAATATCATAATTCACTACATTAATAACTACTTCTTTGGTGTTTTGTGCATTAATCAAAGTGTGCTTAGTTGTATTATCACGCACACGTCTTGCAGGCGAAAAAATTAATATTGGAGGATTTGAACTAAACACATTAAAAAAACTAAATGGCGATAAATTCGGATTTCCATTACTATCCATGGTGCTAGCAAAGGCAATTGGTCTTGGAGCAACTGCACTTTGTAAATATCCTTGTAATTTTGCTGGTGCTACTTCTTTTGGATCGATGCTTAACATACTAAATTTTTTTTTACAAAGATAACAAACAATTACAATGTCAACTTCAAAAATCAACTTCAAGTTCAAAAATCAATTTCAAGTTCAACTTCAAAATAATTTTAACCTTTTCGAAATCAAAAATCATTAATCATCAATCTAAAATCAAACAATTAAATGTTTTTAGTATTTTTACATCAAATCTTGTTACATGCAGTTTTCAGAAAAACGAAATCTTACGCGATGGTTTATTATACTTGCTTCCTTTTTCATCGTAATCTTAATACTTTGGAATACCTATAATTTTTTCCAGATTTTCAAAAATGAAGAGCGTGCAAAAATGGAATTTTGGGCTAGTGCCTTAACTACAGTAGCAAATGCTAATGAAAATTCAGATTTAGATTTACCGCTTGAAATTATAAGTAAAAACACTACGATTCCAATTTTTATCACCGACAATAACGATAAAATTATTGATTTTAATAATATTGACGAAGCCATTACGAAAGATAGTATTGCTTTAAAAAAATACTTTAATTCGATAAAAAACGATAATTTACCCATTAAAATGGAGAGCTCTAAAAGCAAATATCAATTGGTTTATTATGGAGATTCGCCTTTATTAAATAAATTGAAATATTACCCAGTTGCTTTATTACTTATTATTATTTTATTTGGTGCCGTTGTTTATAATTTTTATCGTGCTACTAAAATGGCGACTCAAAACAAACTTTGGGCAGGAATGGCAAAGGAAACAGCTCATCAAATTGGAACACCATTATCATCTTTGATTGGATGGCTTGAAATTCTAAAACTAGAAAATGTAGAAGAAAGTACCATCATAGAAATTGAAAAAGACATCAATCGATTACAAACCATAACCGATCGATTTTCAAAAATTGGTAGTGAACCCTCTTTAGAAAAAAGAGACATCATTGAAGAGACTAAAACTTCATTTGATTATTTACAATCACGTGTTTCAAAACAAGTGGCATTTACTTTCTTTTCGCCAGAACATCCAATTTATGTGGCAATTAATCCGGCATTACATAGCTGGACGATTGAGAATTTAGTTAAAAATGCTATTGACGCTATGAAAGGCAAAGGAAGTTTAACTATTGCTATTTCTGAATTAGAAAATGAAGTTAAAATAAAAATTACAGATACTGGTAAAGGAATTCCAAAAAACCAATTTGGAAAAGTTTTTGAACCTGGATTTACAACCAAAAAACGCGGTTGGGGATTAGGGCTATCGCTTACCAAACGAATTGTTCAGGAATACCACAAAGGAAAAATTAGAGTAATTCATTCTGAAATAGGAAAAGGAACTACCATGCAAATGAGTTTTAAAAAGTCCGAAACTATTTAATAAGTTTTCCTGACCAAATTACTTTATTTACCATTTTTTTTCGGTCTTTTTTGCTTTTAGATATGTAGTCTTTTACAAAGTTATATTGTTCATTAGATTGTTTTACAGCATCGGTAATAGACGATTTTAACTCATTAAAATTAGCTGCATTTTCTTTACCAATACTACTTATTAAAAAAACTTCTTTCTGAATATTTTCTAGTTTTTCATTAGGCGTTTGAATCATTTCTAATAGAATTGCATCCGAAAAAGCTGGAGTAAACCCTTTATTTCGATAGATTATAAAATCGTTTAATAAAACTATCGCTACATTATAATCTTCGATAATTTCGTTAAATTTTTCGATGTTTTTATTATACCTAGAGGCATTAAAAACACTTTTTAGATAAGTGTACTGCTCCAGAATTAAATCATTTATTATTTCATTTTTCTGAATTCGTTCAGCGCTTTCAAAAGCCTTATCAATTTCAGATAATTTTAAGTATTTATCAATTTCTTTTTGATAATCTAAATTAACCTTAGGCTTAATATCATAAATTTTACCATTATAAAACTCACGATTTGAAATAGGCTCTTTCGAAAATTGCCATAAATAATCAAAAGGCATATGGGTTTTAATTGCTTCTGAAGGCAACATTTTGAAATGCAGTGAAAGTATATTTCGTGTAAATTTTTGGTTTTTAACGTATCCTGAATCCCAAGTAGGATCAAAAACATACCAATTTCCATCTTTCATACGCATAGCACACCAAGCATGCGAAAGATTGCCAATTAAATTATTTTGTTTGGTATAACCCGTAACTATATGACATTCAATACCTAATTTATCTATTATCGCTTTAAAAAGTTTAGCATAATGAATACAGACTCCGCTTTTTGTAGTAATTGTTTTTGTTACAAAATCTTCATCACTACTAAATATTTCTGTAGAAAAATTATAATTTACATCATATGAAATAGTTGAAATTACATAGAAATAAGCTGCTTTAATTTGCAACTCTTCCCCTTTAAAACTGGCTTGAATATAGTTTGCAATTTCCTGAACCGATTTTGTTTGCTGCTCTGGAATAAGACGCATTTGTTTTTCAACCGATGTATAACTACTTTTTACTTGTGCAACCATTAATGTTTGGAAAAACAACAAAAGGTAAAATATATTTTTCATGCTTTAATAAAAAAAAACACCCATTGGTGTTTTTATAAATTCATTGTTATTTGATTGGCTAACTCTTGAAATTCAGCCGGTGTAAAGCTTGCTTTTCGTTGAAAACGCATATCATCCATATCTTGAAGTGGTATTAAATGCACATGAACATGGGGCACTTCTAATCCTACGACCGCCACACCAATTCGTTTACACTCAACGGTTTTTTCAAGAGCCTTTGCTACTTTTCGTGAAAACTTCATTAATCCTAAATAAAGTGCTTCATCCATATCAAAGATTTTATTAATCTCTTGTTTTGGAATACAAAGCGTATGTCCTTTTGCATTTGGATTCACATCTAAAAAAGCTAAATAATTTTCGTCTTCAGCAATTTTATAACATGGAATTTCTCCGTTTACTATTTTAGTGAAAATACTTGCCATTTTTAAACGTATTAGTTAGTCTCTTGTAATTTCTAAAACGTCAAATTTTAAAACGCCATTTGGTACGTTAATTTCTGCTACTTCACCAACAGATTTTCCTAACAAACCTTTACCGATAGGTGATGTTACAGAAATTTTTCCTGTTTTTAAATCTGCTTCACTTTCAGCCACTAATGTATATTTCATTTCCATACCATTAGCTTGATTTTTAATTTTAACTGTTGATAATACCAATGCTTTTGATAAATCCAATTGCGATTCATCAATTAAACGTGCATTAGCCACAACTTCTTCCATTTTAGAAATTCTCATTTCTAATAATCCTTGTGCTTCTTTTGCTGCATCATATTCTGCATTCTCAGACAAATCTCCTTTATCTCGCGCTTCTGCAATGGCTTGCGATGCTTTTGGTCGTTCTATACTTTTAAGTTGATCTAATTCGTCTCTTAATTTTTTTAATCCTTCTGCTGTGTAATAAGATACTGTACTCATAACTTCATCGTTTATAAAATAGAAAGAATCCCACCTACATGGGATTCCTTTTCACAAAGATAGTAATTTATTTTTAATATTAATTTATGATAATGTATAATGTATCTCAAAAGTATTTAATTAAATTTGTTTAACTTTTTTTAGAAAAAAATGAAAAAATACCTGTTACTCCTTTTGTTACCCTTTATGATGGGTTGTGAAAAAGAAAACTTTAGCAACAATAATCCGTATTTGCCTAACTATGGTTTTAGTGTGAATATAAATATGAATTTACCACAATTTAGCAATTTACAATTTCCAAGTAATGCTGTTTATATAAACAATGGAAGCGCCGGTGTAAGAGGTATTATCGTTTTTAATACGGGCGGAAGTTATGTGGCTTTTGATGCCGCTTGCCCAAACCAGGCATTAAGTAGCTGTTCCACGATGACATTAAGCGGCATAAATGCTATTTGCGCTTGTGATGGCGCTTCTTATAGCTTGTTTACTGGTCAAGCTGCTGGCGTGCAATATCCCATGAAACAATACCGGGTAGAACAATTAGATGCTGTTTCGTTACGCGTTTATAATTAACAAAAAGCCTGAAAGATTATACTTTCAGGCTTTTTGTTTTAATTAAAACTTCAGGCTCAATCCTAAAATGAAATTAATTCCTGCTTGCGGAAAAAATCCTGCTCCTTCAATTGTTGTAATATTTCCTGGATTACTCCAATCGTCATCATAAGTATAGAAATAACCATTGGATTCGTATTCTAAATCAAAAATATTGTTTACCAATCCTGATAAAACTATTGATTTGATGGATTTATTTATCTTCCATTCGTAATTAATATTTAAATCATTCACAAAATAAGCCTCCAATTCAGATTGCTTTGAATCGATATTTCCCATGTATTGTTCACTTACAAATTTGGACAAAAGCGAAATTTGAAAATCCTTAATTGGCAAAAAAGTCAATCGATTTCCAACGATTAAATTTGGTGAAAAAGCAATATCTGTATTGCCTAAATTTTGTAAAACACCATCTCGTTGAAAGTAAAAATCTCGGTTTTTATTTTGACTTAGCGTTACGTTTGGATTCAAAATTAATTTATCAG
>JBILST010000122.1:0-6886 GCA_044371865.1 Flavobacterium sp. | reverse complement strand
CATTACTTCTAATATCTTTTTAACAATTGATAAGCCTAAGCCCGTTCCGCCATAAGTTCTATTGATTTCAACGGAACCTTGGCTAAAACTGTCAAATATTGCTTCTTGTTTTTCTTCCGGAATTCCTATGCCGTTATCTTTTATTTCAAAGTGTAGAGTAACGTTGTTTTCAGTTTCTGATTTTTTGCTAATAGTAAACCAAACATCACCGTCTTTACTAAATTTAATAGCGTTGTTTATTAGGTTAATTAAAATTTGCGAAATTTTAGTTGGATCGCCTTTTAAATTATAGTTAAGTGATTTATCAATATTAAGGTGGAAGTTTATATTGTTTTCGTTGATAAACTCTCTAAAGGAATTAATAATATTCTCACTTAATTTTGTGATATTTAAATTTATTTTTTCAATCGTTACTTTGTCAGATTCTAGTCGGTTAATTTCTAAGATGTCATTAATGAAATTTAATAAATAGTTTCCTGAAAATTCTAATGATTTTAAGTAATCTAGCTGACTTTGTTTTGGATTTTCTTGTAATAAAAGATAGGTAATTCCGTTGATTGCATTTAAAGGAGTTCTCAATTCATGACTCACCGTTGATAAGAAATCTGCTCTTGCTTTAGAAGCTCTTTCTGCTTTTTCCTTTTCAAGTGTTAATTCTTTATTTTTCTCTTTTAAAAGTTTGTTAGTACTAGTTCTAATTTTATTGTTTTTATATAATGATAAACTCAATAAGGATAAAATTGAGATAAGAGCGATACTTAAAATACTAATTAACTTAGAGAAACGTAACGTTTTTTGCTGGCTCTTTCTTTCTTTATCTAATTGCTCTATTGTTTTAAGTTGTTTGTCAAATTGTATTTTATCAACAGTATTTTCTGTTAAATTACTATTGTTTAATTTGCCAATAGAATCAATTAAGTTAACATACTTTTGTAAATAAAAATTAGAACTAGAAATGTTGTTATTCTTTTCGTGAGTAGTGCCAAGTAATTTATAAATACGTTTGGCTAACTTAAAATCATTATTACTAGTTTCATTAGTATACTTAGCTTGATTTAAATAATCAATAGCTTGGGTGTATTCTTTTTTAATAACTTCAATTTCACCAAGTTGAATGTAAGCTTCTGTTTTTGTGCTTAATAAAGCATCATCACTTATATTTTCAACAACTCCTTTAAGAATAGTAATAGCCTCTTCGTATTTTCTTTTCTCTTTTTTTATTATCGCTTTTTGAAGATTTATAAGTTCAATTGCTTCGAGAAAGTTTAATTTTTCATAAACGATAGTTGCTTTTTCAAAGTAAATTTCTGCATAAGCAATGTTGTTTTTTTTGAGATAACATTTTCCTAAACCATAATAAGAAAGAGCAATGTTTGATTTAGGTTCACTTTTATTATAAATACTTATTGCTCTAATATAATAATCAATAGCAAGGTCGTTTTTTTCTAGTTCAAAAAAAATAGTGGCTAATTGTAAATAACAATCAGCTAACTTGTTGTCTAACTTGTTTTTTTTAGCAAAGTCAATAGCTTTTTCTGTATACAAAATAGCTTTTGAGTACGATTTTTTTTCTTCTTTATTAAAAAGTCCAATTTCTAAATAATAATCTGTGCTATCATTTATTTTTGTAGCATCTTTATATACAGACTGTGAGTAACTATAGGTTGTTACTAAAAAAAATAATATTAAAATTTGCTTAGCCAAGTAAAGTTTGAGTTAAAATTAACTCTGCAATTTAAGTTTTTTAACGATAATAAAAAACTTTATTTTTTAGAAATGAATGTAATTAAGTCAATTAATCGCGAAGAATAGCCAATTTCATTGTCGTACCAACCCACAATTTTGACCATTTTGTCAATTACAGAAGTTAATTGCGCATCAAATAAACAAGAGTTTTGGTTGCCAATAATATCTACCGAAACAATTGGATCTTCCGTGTAATCTAAAATTCCTTTAAAGTTGGTTTCAGCTGCTTTTTTAAAGGCTTGATTGATTTCTTCAATAGAAACTTGACGTTTGACATTGAAAGTAATATCCGTCAACGAACCATCTGGAACAGGAACACGAATACCACAACCACCAATTTTCCCTTCTAATTCTGGAAATATTTTTGTCAATGCTTTGGCTGCTCCAGTTGTTGTAGGGACAATTGATTGTGCTGCGCCACGAGCTCTACGCAAATCTTTATGTGGTTGATCGTGTAAACTTTGGTCGGTAGTGTAGGAGTGAACTGTGGTAATGTACGCTTGTTCGATTTCGCACAATTCCTGAATGATTTTAATCATCGGAGCTGCATTGTTGGTGGTACAACTTGCGTTAGAAATTATCGTTTCGCTTCCGTCTAAAATGTGTTCGTTTACGCCTAAAACTACTGTTTTTATTTCATCCACTTCAGATGGTGCGGAAAGAATTACTTTTTTCGCTCCAGCTAAAATATGTTGGTTAATCTCTTCAAACGTTTTGAATTTCCCCGTCGATTCAACAACAATATCAACGTTTGCCGACTTCCAATCTAAGTTTTTAATTTCTCTTTCGTGAAAAAATAAATACGATTTATCATCAATACTAATCGAATCATCAGAAAACGAAACTTTCTGATTCAAAACACCGTGAATGCTATCGTATTTTACCAAATGCGCCATTGTTTTGTTATCTGCAATGTCGTTGATGGCAACCACTTCAATAGTAGGATGATTCAAAAGCAATCGGAACAAATTACGTCCAATTCTTCCAAAACCATTAATAGCAATTTTTATTTTTGTTTCAGGTTTCAATGTTTTTGTTTCAAGTTTCAAGTTTCAAGTTTCAAGTTGAAAAGTTAGTTTTATAAAACGTAATTATTAGAATTCGGGATTTAAAAACTTCCAGCACCCATCATCCAGCTTCCCGCTTAATGAATATGTTTCTCCGCATGATAAGACGAACGCACTAAAGCCCCACTTTCCACATGTCTAAAACCTAATTCTTTTCCTATTTGTTCGTATTTTGCGAATTGTTCAGGTGTGATGTATTCTTTAACTGGTAAATGTTTTTTACTAGGTTGTAAGTATTGACCAATCGTAACAATATCCACTTTTGCATCAGCTAAATCGTGTAAAACTTGAATCACTTCTTCTTCCGTTTCACCTAAACCTAACATGATACCCGATTTTGTTCTTTTTATGCCTTGTTCTTTCAAGTAACGCAACACTTCTAAGCTTTTTTCATATTTCGCTTGAATACGCACTTCACGAGTTAAACGTTTTACGGTTTCCATGTTGTGAGAAACTACTTCTGGAGCTACTTCGATGATTCTGTCTATATTTCTAGTGTTACCTTGAAAATCTGGAATTAAGGTTTCTAAAGTCGTATTAGGATTCATTCGGCGAATCGCTTTCACAGTTTCTGCCCAAATAATCGAACCCATGTCTTTTAAATCATCACGGTCAACGCTTGTAATTACGGCATGTTTAATGTTCATAATCTTAATTGAACGCGCTACTTTTTCAGGTTCGTCCCAATCCACCGTTTCTGGACGGCCGGTTTTTACACCACAAAAACCGCACGAACGCGTACAGATATTTCCTAAAATCATGAAAGTTGCTGTTCCTTCGCCCCAACATTCGCCCATATTAGGACAACTTCCCGAAGTACAAATTGTATTCAGTTTGTATTTGTCTACTAAACCTCTTAGTTCGGTGTAGTTTTTACCGGTTGGTAATTTTACGCGCAACCATTTTGGTTTGGGTTCTCTTGGTGGAAAAACATTGTCTATAGCCGTGTCCATAATCAAAATTTTGATAGGCAAAGATACGATATGAAATTTAGAATTTCGAAGTAAGAATTTAGAAAATGAGAAAACTTTAGGAAAGTTTTAGGAAATGTAAAAGAGAATAATGTGTGATTAAAAAATTTAGTTTTGAAAGTTACTTAAAGTTTGATTGTTTTAATTTGTTTTTTTATGTCTATTGTATCCATTAAACCTTTTCTGTCATTGTAATCCCATAACATATGTCTCATCGCATCATCATGAACCCTCCCTTTTTTATACTCTTTTACAACTAATTTAATCATATTCTCCATTTCATCACCCCTTGGGATATGTGTTATGGCAGTAGAAAATCCTGTGCGCAAAGAATCATTTTTCCAATTAGAGTTGTAATATTCAACAAAACCATATTTTTTAATAATTTTTTTTATTTCAGTTCTATTTATAGAATCTGTTTGTCTCATTTTTATCTTTGCATTCTCATATTCTAGCTGAAAACTATCCTTTTTTGAAACACTCATTTTTGATAGTTGATAATTTATAGATTTAAAATTACTGAGATTAACTCCTTCAAATGAAGTTGCATTAGTTTTAGAAAGGCTATCTACAACAGTTTCAAAAGTTCTCAGATTGTATTTTATTTCTATTCGAGTTAGATTATGTCTAACATTTTGATCATCTTGATTTATTTTTTTAATTTTTTTAGAAATCTCAATTTGGTCTCTTTTAAAATAATATTCTTTACTACATCCTAAAAATAATAATGAAATAATGAATAATTTGAAAATTGATTTTAAGTTCATTTAATATTGTATTGTAGATTTACAACGGCTTACTTCCCAGAAATAATCTCAGCCAATAATTTCTTAGCTCTAAGCAGTTTAATTTTGATGTTATTCAGCGGTTCATCAATTTGTTCTGCCATTTCTTGGTAGGTCATTTCTTGAAAATAACGCATTTGAATCACTTCCTGATAAGCAGGTTTCAATTGTTTGATGTATTGTAGTAATTGGGCTAAATTTTGTTCAATAATTAACTCATCTTCGGCAGAATTAGAATCATCTGCTACGCTATAAGCTTGATGGTCTTCTTCGTCATTCATTTCAATAAATAAAGACGATTTCTTTTTGCGTAGCATGTCAATATGAACGTTTTTTGCAATCGCAATCAACCAAGTATTAAAACCGTATTCGGGATTGTAAGTGGCAATTTTATCAAATGCTTTCGCAAAAGTTTCAATCGCAATGTCTTCGGTATCAGTTTCGTTTTCGGTGCGTTTTAGCATGAATCCGTAAACTTCATTCCAGAAAAAGTCCAATAAAAAAGTGAAAGCAACTTGGTCTCCCTTTTTTGCTTTTTCAATGTTTTCTTGAATAATGACCGAATTTACTTCCAATGTACAGGTTTTGAGATGAGGTTTCTAAAAAATACGCTTAGTTGAGTAAAGATAAGCACAATTTCAATAATTGGATACCAATACATCACATCTTTTTCTTTTAGTTTTCCAGCGGCATAACCTAAAGAAATCCATGTAAATAAATATCTAAAAACGATAATTCCAGTCACAATCATCCATTGGAATTGAAATGCTAATAAAACAATTGCTAAAACTAAAAACCAAAACTGACTAAAGAAAAATAATCCCAATTGAAATTTATCAAATCCTTTGTAGAATTTGGCAGTAGTAGCGTGTCTTCTTTTTTGGTAAAACCAAGACGAAAAAGTAGTTTTTGGTTCCGAAAAAGTAAAACTTTCTGGAGTATATAAAATCGCCGTGTTCTTTTTTGTTGCCGCTTGATTGATAAATAAATCATCATCGCCCGAACGAATTTTCATGTGATCCATAAAACCACGAACGTTAAAAAATTCTTCTTTTTTGTAAGCTAAATTTCTCCCAACACCCATATAAGGTTTGCCAATTTTTGCCCAAGAAAAATATTGTGTAGCTGTCAACATCGTTTCAAAACGAATGATTTTGTTTAGGAAAGAATTCTTTACTTTTTCGTAAGCACCATATCCTAAAACAATTGTTTTTTCTTTGGTGAATTGGGTTGAAATTTGCAACAACCAATCGTTTGAAGCTGGATAACAATCTGCATCGGTGAAAACTAAATACTCGTTTTTTGCGGCTTTGATTCCTAAGGTTAACGCGAATTTTTTATTACCCCAAAATGCTTCTACATTTTCAACCTTTACCAATTTTACATTCGAATATTGTTTTTCGTAACTTTCAAATAATTCCAAAGTTTCATCGCTCGAAGCATCGTCAATTAAGACAATTTCGTAATCTGGATAGTTTTGAGTAACCAAAGTTTGAAAATACTTTTTGATGTTTTCTTCTTCGTTTTTAGCGCAAACAATAATGGAAATAGGTAAACGTTTCGGAGTTCCTTCGGTTTTTTTACCAAATGAGAATTTTCCAAAAATAAAAAGGTAATAAATAAATTGAATAAACACGATAACCGCAAAAGCGATTAAGAGTATTGTTAGTATCATAAATGGATAAAATTATGCGTGCGATTCTTCGTTGCAGTCTTTCATTTGTTCTGGAGTTTTTCCGCAGTAGCTACAGTTTTCCCCATCTTTATTCAAAAACGGACTTTGGCTAGCACAAGTTCCAGCGAATTTTCCGTCTTTTTTTGCCCAAATTTTTATCGCGATACCTGCAAACGCAAGTCCTAAAAGTCCAATGGTTACTAATACAAGTTTCATCTTTTTCTATTTTGAACTGCAAAATTAATTAAAATCCAAATAACAAATCCCAAATTCCAAACAAATCTCAAAAAACAAATTCAAAATTTTTGGAACACAGATTGAAGAAATGGAAGAAATCTTTAAGTTGAAAAAGATTAGCACGCAGATAGAACAGATTTGCTAATGCAAAACGCAGATTTAAACGGATTTCTTATGTTGGCTCATAAAGCAAATCTAATAAAGAAAAAAACCGCAATAATCAGCGTTGCGAAGCACCAGCGTCATCCGCGTTCCAAAATATTTAATCGTATTCTTTGTTGTTGAAGAGATGCTTAACAGCATGACAAACTATGAGTATAGCCTATATGGTCTATGAAAAGTGAAATGCCTAAAATCAACAAAAAGTAAATCTAATGTGCCTTTGTGTTTAAAAACTATACAAAG
>JBILST010000134.1:0-6285 GCA_044371865.1 Flavobacterium sp. | reverse complement strand
ACTTCGATGCCTTATTTTATTTTAATGAAACCCAATACCTTGGAAATCATTAATAAAATTTGGAAATTCAGAAATGAAACCCAAATTCCGGTGTGTTTTACATTAGATGCTGGTGCCAATGTACATGTTTTGTATCCCGAAAACGTTAGCGAAAAAGCATTACAATTTATTAAAGATGAATTAGTTGGCTATTGTCAAAATGGTCAGTATATTTGTGATGAAATTGGAAATGGTGCTAATCAATTAAAATAATTTGTATATTTACCATAGATTTCAATTAAAATGGATATTCAATTAGAGAAAATAGAGTTAATGCAGTTGTTGAAAGAAACAGAAAATCTTTCGGTTGCAACTTATATTAAGAATGTTTTTGTGAATGAAAAGAAAGATTGGTGGGATGAACTGCCTGATTATGTGAAAGAAGGAATTGAAGAGGGTGAGCGTGATATTGCTGAAGGTAAAATTCATACATATGAAGAAGTAAGGAAGTTATTTAATTGGAAATGAAGGAGTTGGTTTTTTCTTCCCGAAGCAAAACTGAAATTAAAGCGATTGTTGATTATCTTATTGAAGAATGGTCTGTTGGAATAAGTGAGAATTTTTTAAATAAACTGAGGGCGAATTTAGATTTAATTCAAAAATCACCTGAATTGTTTCCAAAATCAAGAAGTAGTAATTATCATAAATCGGTTGTTATAAAACAAGTTACTATTTTTTATCGTTTTGACCATAAGAAAATATACATTGTATCCGTTTTTGATACTAGACAAAATCCAAAAAAGATAAAATAGATTTATTAAAATGGACATTCAATTAGAAAAGATAGAACTATTAAAATTACTCAATGAAACTGAAGATCCAGAAGTAATAAAAGGAATTAAATGTATATTTCAATTAGATAAAATGGGTCTTATAGATACATTGTCTGAAGAGCAAGTTGCATTTGTGTGTCAAAACGTGATACTTGACGAAAATGGAAATTTTTTGAATCTTGAAGATATAATTGATAGCTTTGAAAACTAAAAATAAAATCTGATTACTATAAACTGTAAACTGAATACTAAAAATGAAAGGACCACTTTTTTACTCAAAAATATTACTTTTCGGAGAATACGGAATTATCCAAGATTCGAAAGGACTTTCAATTCCTTATAATTTCTATAATGGTGCATTAAAGAAAGATGAAAATCCTTCGGAAAGCGCTATTAAATCTAATGAAAGTTTAAAAAAGTTTGTTGTTTATTTAGAACAGTTGCAAGCCGAACAACCTGAATTAGTGACTTTCAATTTGGAAGTATTACAACAAGATGTAAACAGTGGAATGTATTTTGATTCTAGTATTCCACAAGGATATGGAGTAGGAAGTAGCGGTGCTTTAGTAGCGGCTATTTACGATAAATATGCTAATGATAAAATAACGGTGTTAGAAAATTTAACGCGTGAAAAATTATTGCAGTTAAAAACGATTTTTTCTCAAATGGAATCGTTTTTCCATGGAAAAAGTTCTGGTTTAGATCCATTGAATAGTTATTTGAGTATTCCAATTTTAATCAACTCGAAAGATAATATTGAAGCAACCGGAATTCCAACACAAAGCACGCAAGGAAAAGGTGCAGTTTTCTTAATTGATTCGGGAATTGTGGGCGAAACAGCTCCGATGGTTTCAATTTTCATGGAAAACTTAAAAGATAACGGTTTCCGTACGATGTTAAAATCACAATTCATAAAATATACCGATGCTTGTGTAGAAAATTTCTTGCATGGCGATGTAAAATCGTTGTTAGAAAACACCAAACAATTATCAAAAGTAGTTTTGAATAACTTTAAACCTATGATTCCTGAAGAGTTTCACCAAGTGTGGCAAAAAGGAATCGACACTAACGATTACTATTTGAAATTATGCGGTTCTGGCGGAGGTGGTTATATTTTAGGATTTACCCATGATTTAGACAAGGCAAAAGAATCTTTAAAAGACTATAAATTAGAAGTGGTTTATAACTTTTAGAAATAGGCAAAAGGGAATAGACAAATGGCAAAAGGGAGTTAGATTTATCAGATAAATTTAATACTTATCCCATTTATCTTTTTACCCTTCACTATTCACCCTTTACCTAAAAAAAATGCTCACTCGTAAAGCCAAATTAACGCTCAAAAAAATTGCAAGTTTTTTCTCTGTAATTAGAGGATACAATATTTGGGTGATAGCACTGGCACAATATCTTTCCGCTATATTCATTTTGGCTCCCGAGAAAAGAGCATTAGATATTATTCTCGATTGGCGATTATTTTTAATTGTAGTTGCTTCTACGTTGACTATTGCATCGGGTTATATTATTAATAATTTTTACGATGCTAAAAAAGATTTAATCAATCGCCCTAAAAAAGCCATGATTGACCGATTAGTGAGTCAGGAAACCAAGTTAAAAGTTTATTTTACCATTAATCTTATTGTGGCATTATTGATGTTTTTTATTTCTTGGCGTGCGGTTTTGTTTTTCTCAGCTTATATTTTCTTGATTTGGTTTTATTCACACAAGTTGAAAAAAATATTCTTAGTTGGAAATATTACCGCTTCAGTTTTAGCGGTTTTACCTTTCTTTGGGATATTAATGTATTACAAAAACTTTTATGAAGTCATTTTTGCGCATGCAACGTTTTTGTTTTTATTGATTTTAATTCGAGAATTAATTAAAGATTTAGAAAATATCGAAGGTGATTTAGTTGCCGATTATAAAACAATACCAGTTCTTTTTGGAGAAAAATTGGCAAAATCAATAATTTCTATCTTAACGTTTTCAACTTTAATCCCTGTCTATTTTCTTGTTGAAATTTATGATGTAGGATATATGGATATTTACTTTTATTTGAGTTTGATGGCTTTGTTGTTTTTTAGCATGATGCTTTGGAAGGTTTCTTCTAAAAGTCAGTATTTAAAACTTCATTTTTTGCTAAAATTTATTATTGTTTCAGGAGTATTTTGTATTGTTTTAATTGAGCCTTCTGTTTTGATTCATGGAAAAAAATTAATTTTAACGCCTTAATTGTCTGTTTGTTAGTGGTTATGTGGGCGTATTTGGATTTAAAAAACTAAAGTAGGCGTTTCAACATATTAGTTATATCTTTGCAAAAATTTGTTTATAATTATGTCACGTCAAGGGAATGATAAAAGCCGTCCGGGTTCAGCAAGACAAGGAGGCTACAAGAAAGATAGCAATTCAAGAGGAAATGCACCAATTCGTAAAGCGCCTTCTAAATTTGCAACGAAACCAGAAGCGGCAAAACCAGAAGCTTCAAAAGCCCCAAAATCACCAAAAAGACCTTCTAATCCAGACGAAATTCGTCTAAATCGTTATATTTCTAATTCGGGAATGTGTAGTCGTAGAGATGCGGATATTTACATTCAAAGTGGTAATGTAAAAGTAAATGGTGAAGTTATTACCGAAATGGGTCACCGTGTTAAATTAACCGATGTGGTTCAGTTTGATGGGGTTAATATTACGCCAGAAAAGAAAGAATATATCTTATTAAACAAGCCTAAAAATTTCTCAACTGCCGGAGATGATTCTCCAGGTTCAGCAAATGTGTTAGATTTAGTTCGAAATGCAACTAAAGCTAATTTAATGCCTGTAGGAAGAATGGATAAGACTACGACAGGTTTGTTGTTGTTTACCAATGACACAGAAATGGTTCAAAAATTTACAGTTCCTAATCAGCGTTCTTCTAAAGTATATCAAGTTACCTTAGATAAAAATTTAAAATTTGAAGACTTAGAGAAAATTCAAAAAGGATTAATGATTGACGATCATAAAGTGTTTGTAGAAGAAATTACTTATATCGAAGATCAACCGAAAAGTGAAATCGGAATCAAAATGAAAACATCTAATGTAAAAGTAGTTCGTAAAATTTTCGAACATTTAAAATACGATGTTTTAAAAGTAGACCGCGTAACATTCGCAGGTTTAACCAAGAAAAATTTACCAAGAGGCGATTGGAGATTCTTAACGGAACAAGAAATCATCAACCTTAAAAATGCCTAAACGCTTTTTTTGAAACATATAGGCACATAGGATTTTATTCTTTGTGCCTTTTTTATTTAGTAATCTTTGCGAACTTTTTGAAAAACTTAGCGCTTTTTTCTTTTAAATCTAAACTTTATGCCAAATCAACTCCAACAAATCGCTATTCGATGGTTTGATGCTTTCAATACCAAAAACTTAGAAAAATTATTAGCTTTATACGACGACGAAGCCCAACATTTCAGTCCAAAGTTAAAATTGCGTCAACCTGAAACCAATGGGTTAATCATAGGCAAAGAAGCCCTGCACAATTGGTGGCAAGATGCTTTTGATAGATTACCAACTTTACACTACAAAGTAACTTCGTTAACCGCTAATACTGACCGAGTTTTTATGGAATACATACGTCAAGTAGCAGGTGAAGCCGATATGTTAGTAGCCGAAGTTTTAGAAATTAAAGAAGGGAAAATTGTGTTTTCTAGGGTGTATCATGGGTAGATGATTACCCCTCAAAAACATAATCCGCATACACCTGCTCAATCTCAGTAAATACATCTAATAATTGATTGATACCATCTGTAGTAACCAATTTTTGTTTGTATTCTTTAAAACCATGAATACCTTTGAAATAATTAGTGTAATGACGACGCATTTCGTTGATGCCTAATCGTTCGCCTTTCCATTCGATACTCCAAATTAAGTGGTTTCTTGCGGCTTCAATTCGGTCATTCATGCTTGGTGGTGCTAATTTTTCTCCTGTGGCGAAATAATGTTTAATTTCATTAAAAATCCATGGATAGCCAATAGCAGCACGACCAATCATCATACCGTCTAAACCGTATTTATTTTTGTATTCCAATGCTTTTTCAGGTGAATCGATATCGCCATTTCCAAAAATCGGCATCGTAATTCTAGGGTTTTCTTTAATTCTTTGAATATGACTCCAGTCGGAATGACCTTTGTACATTTGAGCACGTGTTCTAGCATGAACAGTTAAGGCTTGCACGCCAATGTCTTGCAAACGTTCGGCAACTTCATCAATGTTTATTGAACTTTCGTCCCAACCCAAGCGTGTTTTTACGGTAACAGGTAAGCTCGTTCCTTTAATAACCGCTTTTGTTAATCGCACCATTAAATCTACATCTTTTAAAACGCCTGCTCCAGCACCTTTACAAACCACTTTTTTTACAGGACAACCAAAATTGATGTCAACCAAATCAGGTTGAACAGCATCTACAATTCTTGACGACATTTCCATAGCTTCTTCGTCACCGCCAAAAATTTGAATTCCTACGGGGCGTTCGTAATCAAAAATATCTAGTTTTTGCTTACTTTTCATAGCATCACGAATTAATCCTTCTGAAGAAATAAATTCAGAATACATTAAATCAGCGCCATGTAATTTGCATAAACGACGAAATGGTGGATCACTCACGTCTTCCATGGGGGCTAATAAAAGAGGAAAGTCGGGTAAAATGATGTTGCCTATTTTTGGCATGATTTTATAAAATTTTTTGCAAAAATACTACTTTTTTTGATTTCCGCTTTCTGCTTTCTGTTTTAGTTCTTTTTAAGTCAAAACTTTCAATTATATTTGCAGATTAAATACGTTGGTATTTCACAGAAATTGATAGCATTAGAAGATGAAGAAAATAAGAAATTTTTGCATTATTGCGCACATTGACCATGGTAAGAGTACTTTGGCGGATCGTTTATTAGGAGCCACGCAAACGGTTACAGCTCGTGAAGAAAAAGCACAATTACTAGATAATATGGATTTGGAACGTGAACGTGGTATTACCATTAAAAGTCATGCAATCCAAATGGAGTATACTTACAAAGGGGAAGATTATATTTTAAACCTAATAGACACTCCGGGTCACGTAGATTTTTCTTACGAAGTTTCGCGTTCAATTGCAGCTTGTGAAGGGGCATTATTAATTGTTGATGCAGCTCAGAGTATTCAGGCACAAACAATTTCTAATTTGTATTTGGCTTTAGAAAATGATTTGGAAATTATTCCTGTTTTAAATAAAGTTGATTTACCTAGTGCAAATCCAGAAGAAGTTAGTGATGATATTATTGATTTACTTGGTTGTAAATTAGAAGATATTATTCATGCTTCTGGGAAAACAGGTTTTGGTGTAGAAAATATTTTAGCAGCTATTATCGAAAAAATTCCTGCTCCTAAAGGTGATAAAGATGAGCCATTACAAGCTTTGATTTTTGATTCACATTATAATCCGTTTAGAGGGATAGAAGTTATTTT
>JBILST010000121.1:0-6901 GCA_044371865.1 Flavobacterium sp. | reverse complement strand
AACCGAATTGCCTTTGCTTTCCCTGTTTTTATAATGGATAAATTAGCTGTTGTAATGCCTAATTTTTCTGCTAATTCTGCCGAACGCATTTTTCTTTTGGCTAACATGACATCTAAATTAATAATGATTGGCATAATTAAAAAGTTAAATCGTTTTCTTCTTTTAGGTGCTTTGCAATGGTAAAAACTTCACTTAATACTAAGAAGAATAAACCTAATGAAAACAATAAAACAAAAGGATTTAAACCTAAACTCAATGAAATATTATTATTTATTATTTCTAAAATTAAATTAGGAATTCCTCCTAGCAAAGCTGATAAAATAATAACAAACCCTAATCTCTTCATTAGACTTACAATTTCCATATCAAAAATAATCCTCAATTGAAACAATCGTAATAATTTTCTAAATAGAAACAAACCATAAATAATTAGTGAAGCGGAAATACATAAAAACCCAAAAAGTACTTTAGTTTTTAAATCAACCACTTCTAAAATAGTGCCATTAACTTTAATTGGAACATCAAGAGGTTCACTATCTATTAAAACTACACCCATAAAAAATAATAAAAAAGGACTTGAAAAAAGTGCTGTAATCCAAACAAAATCCACAATACCTTTCAAAAAATTTAGTTTTTTCATCTCTTTAAAAATATTAAGTTCGAGACAAAAATATAAAAAATTATTGTTTTACAATAATAAAATATTAAATTTTGATAATTTTTTAATTTGTGAAGTTAAAATAAATAGACCTGACAGGTTTTTAAAACCTGTCAGGTCTGAAGTTGCGCTATCCTTATTGTGAGATATCTGAACTGTCAATTCATCGGAATTATAATAAATAACTTCTCAGTTAAATATAAAATGTATAAATCCAAATAGGTATCATTATTATTAAAACAACCAAAGTAAGAAATTGATAGCTATTACTTTTATTACTTTCAAACAACTTATGATATTCATAAAATTTATCATCTTGAAACAAATAAATAAAAGAGATTATTAAAGCTAAAAGGAAAGCAACCAAAAGTATTATGAAATAATTCTCCGCTAAATTAACCTTTAATAACAAAAGAATTATGTTAATAAAAAGACAATTTAAAAATGTTAATACAATAGAAAAAAATAATTTAGAGTAGTTATCATACCTATATAAATTTAAAAATGTAGGGAAGTTTTTTTCCATGTGTTCGAAAAATAATTTTCTACCTAATTTAAGTTTTCCAAAATTCTGTATCCAACAAAAGGGATTCAGATAAACCAAAAGAAGCTTTCTATAATTATAATCGATTTTATGAAAATTATAAAATATTATATTTAGAAGTTTTTCCATATTGAATACTTTTTATAAGTTTTATTTATTTATTTTTCATAATAATAAACTTCTGAACTAAATCCCCTGCAACAACTCCAACGCCTTATTCACACTTTTCACGTTATCAAAAGTCAGCAATAAACGTAAGCCGTTTTTGGTTTCTTTTTCTTTTATTTTACACACATTGCCGTTGCGTTGGGCAAATTGTAGCACTTTCATGAAACGGTTACTTTGGTAAAAATCACTTTGTTGGTCGCCAATAAAATATCCTATCATTTTACCTTGTTTCATCATCAAACGTTCAATTCCCATGGCGGTAGCTTTCCATTTGATGCGTACACTATTTAGTAAGGCAATCGCTGGTTTTGGTAACGCGCCAAAGCGGTCAATTAGTTTTTGTTCAAATTGTTGTAAGGTGGCTTCGTCTTTAATTTGGCTCAACTCGTTGTATAAATTCAAACGTTCGGTAATGTTGTTGATGTATTCATCTGGGAACAGCAATTCAAAATCGGTATCAATTTGAATGTCTTTGACAAATTCTTTGGTTTCAATGTCGTTTTCTTCTTGGTATAAATCTTTGAATTCGTTTTCTTTCAACTCATCAATGGCTTCGTTCATGATTTTTTGGTAGGTATCAAAACCAATTTCGTTGATAAAACCACTTTGTTCACCACCTAATAAATCTCCAGCACCACGAATTTCCAAATCCTTCATCGCAATATTGAAACCGCTTCCTAATTCGCTAAATTGTTCCAAAGCTGTAATACGTTTTTGCGCTTCACCCGTCATCATCGAATAGGGTGGCGTAATAAAATAACAAAACGCTTTTTTATTACTTCTTCCCACACGACCACGCATTTGGTGCAAATCAGACAATCCAAAATTATTGGCATTATTGATAAAAATAGTATTCGCATTCGGTACATCTAAACCACTTTCGATAATCGTAGTTGCGACCAAAACGTCAAATTCGCCTTCCATGAAAGCTAACATTAATTCTTCGAGTTTTTTTCCATCCATTTGACCGTGACCGATGCCCACTTTTGCTCCTGGCACCAAGCGTTGAATCATTCCAGCAACTTCTTTGATATTTTCGATACGGTTATTGATGAAAAACACTTGACCACCACGCTGAATTTCATACGAAATCGCGTCACGAATGGCTTCTTCGTTAAAACGAATCACATGTGTTTCTATCGGATAACGATTAGGCGGAGGCGTTGTAATAACGGATAAATCTCGAGCTGCCATCAATGAAAACTGCAACGTTCTCGGTATTGGAGTTGCGGTTAAGGTCAACGTATCGACATTCGTAGCAATAGTTTTCAATTTATCTTTTACGTTCACTCCGAATTTTTGCTCTTCGTCAATAATCAACAAACCTAAATCTTTGAACACCACATTTTTATTCACCAATTGATGTGTTCCAATCAAAATATCGACTTTTCCTTCTTGCAACTTTTGAAGCGTGTCGGCTTTTTGTTTCGCTGTTCTAAATCGGTTCACATAACTTACGGTAACCGGCATATCTTTCAAACGTTCTGAAAACGTTCTAAAATGTTGATAGGCTAAAATGGTCGTTGGCACTAAAACTGCGACTTGTTTTCCGTTGTCCACTGCTTTAAAAGCCGCACGAATAGCTACTTCAGTTTTCCCAAAACCTACATCACCACAGACTAATCGATCCATCGGACGCTCGTTTTCCATATCGGCTTTTACATCGGCTGTAGCCGTAATTTGGTCGGGAGTATCTTCGTAAATGAATGAACTTTCTAATTCTTTTTGCAAATAACTATCGGGTGAAAACTGAAAACCTTTGTCTAATCTTCGTTTCGCATACAACTGAATTAGGTTGAACGCAATGTGTTTAACCCGTGCTTTTGTTTTTTGTTTTAGGGTTTTCCAAGCATTGCTTCCTAATTTATAAATCTTAGGTGGCGCACCATCTTTTCCATTATATTTTGAGATTTTATGCAGCGAATGAATGCTCACATACACAATATCGTTATCAGCATAGACCAATTTTATGGCTTCTTGCGTTTTACCTTCGACCTGAATTTTCTGTAAACCACCAAACTTTCCTATTCCGTGATCGATGTGCGTTACATAATCGCCAACCGACAAAGAAGTCAGTTCTTTTAGTGTAATGGTTTGCTTTTTGGAATAACCATTTTTGATGGAGAACTTATGGTAACGCTCAAAAATTTGATGATCGGTGTAACATGCAATTTGATTTTCTTCATCGATGAAACCTTCAAACAAAGGCAACACCATGGTTTTATATTGCTTGCGAACGCTTTCATGATTGGCTTCATCAATATCTTCAAAAATATCATGAAAACGACTCGCCTGATTTTCATTGGAACAACACAAATAATTTTTGTAACCGTTGAAATGATTCTCGCTCAAATTGTTCAACAACAAATCGAATTGTTTGTTGAACGAAGGTTGCGGCTGAATATGAAATTCCACTTTTTTATCAATTTTAAAAACAGCATTAGCATGCAATTCAATCACTGAAAAATCAAGTGCACGTCTTAAAAACTGCTTTTGATTTAAAAACAATTCTTCGGGTGGCGCGTGTTGAATATCTTTGGATAATTTATCGAAAGCTTCATTGGCTTTGTCGAATAATTTATCCAATTGTTGCCCTAATAATTCGGTATTTTGAATAACTAAAACCGTTTTTTCGTTGATATAATCTAAGAAACTTTCACGGTTTTCTTGCAGTAATTTATTTTCAACATTTGGGATAATCGAAATCTTTTTCAGTTTTTCAATCGACAATTGTGTTTCGACATCAAAACTTCGGATACTATCAATTTCGTTGCCAAAAAATTCGATTCGGTACGGATTATCATTGGAAAACGAAAACACATCGATGATTCCACCACGAACGGAAAATTCACCTGGTTCAGTAACAAAATCAACACGTTTGAAATTGTATTCAAATAAAGTTTCGTTTATAAAATCAATGGAAAGTTTGTCTTCCACCGATAATTTCAAAGTGTTTTTCTCTAGTTCTTTTCGGGTAACTACTTTTTCAAAAATGGCTTCGGCATAGGAAACAATTATTGCTGGTTTTTTGCGCGAATTGATTCTGTTTAGCACTTCAGCTCGAAGCAACACATTTGCGTTATCGGTTTCTTCAATTTGGTACGGTCTTCGGTACGAACTTGGGTAAAAAAGTACGTCTTCGGCATTAATTAATTGCTCCAAATCGTTTAAATAATACGCCGCTTCTTCTTTATTACTGAATAGAATCAGGAAAGGAAGTTCGGATTTTTTAAACAGCGAATGTGCCACAAAAGACAACGACGACCCAACCAAACCAGTCATTTGAGACTTTTGGCGCGCTGCGAATGTACTTTCTAAAACGGCAATCTTTGATGACTTATCGTAAATGGATATAATGTCGGACTTGCTCAAAATGAATTTTTTAATTGACTACAAAAATAAAAAAACCACTACGTTTTCAATAGAAAAGTAGTGGTTATATTATAGAAACGATTGTTAAAAAATGAATTTCTTAGCAACTGTAACGTTATTTTCTAATGTTGCTTTGATTATTACGGCTTGATTATCCTTGATTAAGTCGGTAAGCAATACTTCAGAAACATTTAATTTATCTTTGGAGAAGATGACTCTTCCTAACATATCATAGCCAATTATACTTTTAATATTTGATTTAGTAGATACTATTTTTGGTTGATTGTTATCTTTAAAAAGATAAACTGAATTTTCACTTGCAGCAAAATCATCACTTGATAATGAAGTGTCTTGATAGTGTATAACAAAACGATTATCAAACACTCCTGCAGCACTTGAAAAAGTATAAGGAGCAACTTTTAAATCATGAAAAACATTCAATAATTTATCTTCTAAGTAAACATCTTTGTCTAAAAAATATGCGCCTAATTCAGATATATTTATGTTGAAACTTGTAGATGCAGTTATAGTAGATTTAAAACCAAGAGGTACTTGATCTGTTACTTCCCATGGCATAGCTTTTACTTGAATGGCTAAATTATGTCCTGGAATAATTGAATAAAAACTCACAAACTGTCCATCTATTTGATCTCCATCTATCCCAGCATCGTATTCATTTGTAGCGCCCGTTACATATAAAATTACTTGCTGTTTAAAAACTCCGCCTGAATTTGACAAGTCTAAACGAATTAAATTATCGTCTGCTTCATCATTAACTATTGTTTGTGAACTTGAATTTCTGAAAAATGTTGAATTATTCCCTGAAACGCGCATTGCATTAGTGAAAGTTACAGAACCATTAACGGAACTAGATGCGAAAAACCCTTGTCCAGCTGCCATATATTTTGTTGGAACAACTCCACCAGAACTTGCTGCGGTTCCAGCAAGACTAGTACGAACTGCATAATCATTTGAGGTAAATACATTTGATGAAATAGCGGTATTATGCGTCCAATAATATAAAGTGACTAAGGTAGAATAACTTATTAAAGTTTGCACATTAATGGCAGAAGGATATGGATTTCCAAGTAAATTATAATTTCCAACTGTTTTTTGAAAAACATTTACTGTATAATTTCCATTATTTGGAACACCAACAAATGCACCATTAAACGTTTGTGGCGTAGAAGAGTATCCTTGAGGAGCCCTAATAGCATAACCTTTAGCCGGCAACATAGTATTGATTTGATTTTCTAAAACCCAATTGTTTACTAAAGGATCTGCATTAAATGAGTAAAACTTACTTGCAAGAGTAAGTGGAGAAAAAACATTCAGCACTTGGCTAGAAACAGGAGAAGACCAATATGTATAATCATATTGAATCATGGGATTAGCATTTCTTTTATACGTAATATTTCCAATATTGACTGCTCCAGCATTATTTTGTATAAGAGATGCATTATTTTCAAAAATCAAACTTGAACCAGAATTAACCGATACAACGTTCTCTACTGTTAATGTATTTGACGAATTAATTGTAACGATTGCGTTATTAGAAACAGTTACTGAACAGGCACTAAATCCAACTGCTGCTGTATAATTTCCAGTAAAAAGTACATTTTTATTTATATTTGGTTCGCCTTTATCCCATGATGTGCCATTCCATGTTGTCGTCATTGCACATTTTTGAACTTCTAAGTTATTTGCGTGTAAATTATTTAAATCGCTTCCTCCATCTGTATTACCTACATAAAACTTAAAACCCGAAAACTGTCCTGTTCTAATACCAGAATTATAAATATCTGAACCTCTGGTAATAACAACTTCATATGAATTAGTTTCAATTTGATTTACTTGCAATAAAAATACAGATGCCTGATCGTAAACCCAACCTAAATTTGCATTTGTTGTGGTTGTGTATGTATCTGAAGTAACATTGAAATTAAATAATTGACTAAAATTTTGATCCATTAAATCAATCCCTTTATAACCATTTCTATAAGCAATAGCCAAATCTATTTTAAATGATTGACCCGGTAATAAATACTGCCGACCACTAACAGCAGGAGATCCTGTATTAGTAAGAAATCGTTGCGCATTCGCTTGTACAAAAGTTCCTCCCGGATTAGCATACATTGAAAATGAACTTCCAGCAGAAT
>JBILST010000120.1:0-6903 GCA_044371865.1 Flavobacterium sp. | reverse complement strand
ACTTGATTGTTGTCTTTCTCAACTTCAGCTGAAACAATTTTAAAATTATTTTTCCCAGGAATCTCATACAGCATTTCGCCTTTTTGGTCGATATCAAATGGAGTTCCGTCCCAAGAAATTTTAATTTTACTGTCTTCGACTTGTCTTTTAATGCTATCGATTACAAATTTGTATTCTTTTTTATTGCTTAATTCTTTGACAAACTTAACCTTAACCGCTTTATCTTCTTGATTAACAGAGATTAGTTTTTTCGCGGTTTCAAAATCCAAATCATCGCTCGACGTAATTACTCCGTTTAAATATTGGTAATCTTTACTGTACGATTGTAAATCATTAGTGGTCACCATAAAATCTTGCTTTATGGTTTTAATAGTGAAGTTAAAATCTTTCAATTTATCAGGAACATTCGTTAATTCCGACAAATGAAGCGTAACTTGATATTCTTTATTTTGGTCTAATTTTTTTTCAGGAATAAATGCGATGGTATTGTTAGAAAGAGCTACTACTTTTCCATCGACACTTGGGCTAATGGTAAACAAATTCTCATCTAACTCTTCGTTGGCTGTCCATTCTTTTTTATCGAAAGCTAAAACTACTCTAATGTCGCTATTTGCCGAGACCAATCCTGAACTAAAGTTGAGGATATACGCTTTAAAAAGGGAGAAATCAGAATTGAAATCTTTAGCGCTTTTAGAGCACGACAAAGCTACAATCAATACAAACATCAATTGTAAAAAACGAGTTGTTTTCATTTGGAAAGAGATTAGAGAGTTAGTTTGTTTTTGTTCTCGAGTTAGCCGTAACAAAAACCGTGCAAATTCTTATAGTAAAGATAGAAATATTTTTGAATAAAATCCTTACAAAAAATTAACGTCTTTTTCTAAAAAAAGCTTTCATCAAATCGCTGCATTCTTTTTCTAAAACTCCTGAAACGACTTGAGTTTTTGGATGTAATTGCGTTCCCATTTTTTGAAAACCTCTATTTTCATCGGAAGCACCAAAAACAATTTTAGAAATTTGTGACCAATACAAAGCACCAGCACACATTTGACAAGGTTCTAAGGTTACGTATAAAGTACAATCTTTCAAATATTTTCCACCTATAAAATTGGCTGCGCTGGTTATGGCTTGCATTTCAGCATGTGCGGTAACATCATGCAATAATTCGGTTAAATTATGCGTGCGAGCAATTACTTTATTATCGATAACAATAACGGCTCCAACAGGAATTTCGCCTTTTTCGAAAGCGACTTCGGCTTCCTGTAAGGCTTTCTTCATAAAAAAGGCATCGGTAAAAATATTCTCCATAAGTACAAAAATACGATAACCAATTCTTACTTTTGTGCTGTGATGAAAAATTTGCTTTCAAAAATTAACAATCCTATTGATTTAAGGAAACTTCCTGAAAATCAACTACCTCAATTAGCCAAAGAATTGAGAGACTTTATCATTGATATTGTTTCCAAGAAAGAAGGGCATTTGGGCGCGAGCTTAGGCGTTGTAGAATTAACGATTGCACTACATTATGTTTTTAATACACCTGAGGATTTATTGGTTTGGGATGTAGGTCATCAAGCTTACGGACATAAAATTCTAACAGAAAGGCGCGATATTTTTCATACGAACAGAGAATTGAACGGAATTTCAGGTTTTCCAAAGCGAAGTGAGAGTGTTTATGATACATTTGGTGTTGGGCATTCTTCAACATCGATTTCGGCTGCTTTAGGAATGGCGTTGGCTTCACAATTAAAAGGAGAAATTGAAAAACAACACATTGCAGTAATTGGAGATGCTTCGATTGCTAGCGGAATGGCTTTTGAAGGTTTAAATCATGCTGGTGTTACCGATGCAAATTTATTGGTAATTTTAAACGATAATGCTATTGGAATTGACCCAAGTATTGGCGCTTTGAAAAATTATTTGACAGCAGTTAAAGAAGGTAAAAATCCTAAACAAAATAACATCATAAAATCCTTGAATTTTGATTATTCGGGTCCAATTGATGGGCATGATTTACCAAAATTGATTTCAGAATTAGAACGATTGAAATCAGTAAAAGGTCCGAAATTTTTACACGTGATAACTACCAAAGGTAAAGGATTACAATTGGCGGAAGAAGACCAAGTGAAATATCATGCGCCAGGAAAATTTGATGCCGAAACCGGAAAAATCCATCCAAAAGATGAATCGCATTTACCGCCAAAATTTCAAGATGTTTTTGGATATACATTGGTAGAATTAGCGAAGCAAAACGAAAAAATCATTGGAATAACTCCGGCAATGCCATCAGGAAGTTCTATGAAATATATGATGGAAGCTTTTCCAAAGCGCGCAATCGACGTTGGAATTGCTGAGCAACACGCTGTTACTTTAGCTGCCGGAATGGCAACGCAAGGTATGGTAGTTTTTTGTAATATTTATTCCACTTTTTTACAGCGTGCTTACGACCAAGTGATTCATGATGTGGCTTTGCAGAATTTACCAGTTATTTTTTGTTTGGATAGAGCAGGTTTAGTAGGTGAAGATGGTGCCACCCATCATGGCGTTTTTGATATTGCCTATTTGAATTGTATTCCGAATTTAATTATTGCCGCACCAAAAGATGAAATAGAGTTGCGAAACATTATGTTTACAGCTTCTGAAGGATTAAATCATCCGATTGCAATTCGTTATCCTAGAGGAAGGGGTGAAATTGTAAATTGGGAACAACCTTTTAATAAAATAGAAATTGGTAAAATTGTAGCCCTTCAAGAAGGAACAAAAGTTGCTGTTTTATCCACGGGAACTATTGGTAATAATGTAACGAAAGCCTTGAAAGAAGTAGATAATTCAGAATTGTTTTCACATTATCATTTCCCATTTATAAAACCATTAGACATTGCTGCTTTAAAATCAATTATAAATTCACACCAACATATTATTACTATTGAAGATGGTGTGATTACAGGAGGTTTTGGAGAACAAATCAATAGTATTATTGCTTCTAAAAACTTACACAAGCCTATTGTTAATTTAGGAATTCCAGATGCATTTATTGAACATGGAACGGTTTTTGAGTTGCAACAACTTTGCAAAATTGACGTTACTAATATCATACAATTATTAAACACATTTTAAAATGGTAAAAAAAGCCTATTTAATCGGATTTTTGTTTTTTGTTTATCAATTTAACTATGGCCAGCTTATAACAACTGAATTGCCTGACACTATTTCGTATTGGTCTAAAGAAAATAAAGTAGGCTTAGATATTTCGCAAATTACGTTTGTAAATTGGAATGCTGGGGGTAATAATTCCATTTCGGGTCTTATTAAAGGTCAATTTATTCGTACGTATACGAGAGAAAATATTCATTGGAAAAATGAATTGATAATGCGTTACGGAATTAACAAACAAGAAAGTCAAGAAGTTAGAAAGACAGATGATCAATTTGCTTTTAACTCTACATTTGGCTATAAAAGAGATACAATTTCTAATTGGTATTATGCGGGTAAGTTTAATTTTAATACCCAGTTTGCCAATGGATATGCTTATCCAAATATTGATTTAGCTATTTCTAGACCTTTTGCTCCTGCTTATACGTTTTTAGGGATTGGGGCTGAATATTCTAGAAAAGATTTAAATTTAAATTTTTACCTGTCGCCTTTAACACAAAAAACAACGATGGTTTTTGATCAAAGATTAGCCGATCAAGGAGCCTTTGGTGTAGAAAAAGCCATTTATGATGAGTTTGGAAATTTAGTAAAGCGAGGAAAAAACATTAGAAATGAAACAGGTATTTTAGTTTCTAGTCAGTGGAAAAGAGAAATTTTTGAAAACATCAATTTTGAAAATAGAATTGCTTTATATACCGATTATATAAACAATTTTGGCAATATTGATGTAGATTGGCAATTACAGTTAGATTTAACAGTAAATCAATACGTTAAGGCTAATATTCGAACGCATTTAGTTTATGATGATGATATAAAATCTAAAGAAGAGGAGGGTGGTGTTCAGGTAATCAGAGGGCCTAAGATTCAATTAAAACAATTGTTAGGCTTAGGAGTTGTTTATCAATTTTAATAAAATTCTTTTGTTTTTTGTTTGATATATATATACGAATATCTATATTTGCACTCCAATTGTCGCGGGTATGGTGAAATTGGTAGACACGCCAGACTTAGGATCTGGTGCCGCAAGGTGTGAAGGTTCGAGTCCTTTTACCCGCACAAAAAAGCTCTAACGAAAGTTGGAGCTTTTTTTATGGGTTAAGATTTCATTAAGAAAGCCACTTCTATTGAAGTGGCTTTTTCTTTTAACTAACTGTAAATTTACTCTTTTAACATTTTTTTTGTTTGGCTTATACCATTTATATCTGTTATCTTGATTAAATAGAGGCCTGTTTCTAGGTGTGTGCTATCTAATTGTTGATTAGTAATTACCGAATTATATGTTTTTACTAATTGCCCTGTTACATTATAAACTTCAACTTGGGCAGCATCTATAGAAATTGCAAAGCTGTTTTTTGTTGGGTTAGGGTAGATAGTAAAATCAACAGTGTTAAAAGAGTTATTACTTAAAATTGCTTGTTGATTTCCAAAAACCCTAAATCCTCCAGCTTCAATATTAACGGTATGATTTGTGTTTGATACACTAAAAGTTGAATTATCCATTAAGTTTACCCAAGTTCCTGTATAAGGAAAACCACCTAAATCTGTGGCAGAATCGGTAAAATTTGTTAACACAATAACATAACTTAAATTAGCTTGAGGCGAAGTACTTGTCCAAATATCCAACCTAGGTCTTGAAGAATTTGACATATTCCAAGCAAAACTTCCATTTTCAAAAACAGCATTTTGCTTTTTTATATCAATCATTTTAGCCCAATTATTGTAAACAACAGATCTTTGTGCATTATTTAACCAGTCTTCTGCCCATTGTGGCTGTGGTTTTGTATCTAACTTGCAATCTGGATTTGAAAAAGAAACACTACCATTGTTACAAGTCCACAAAGAATTTTCCCAGCCTAATTCACCAAAATGCCAAATCATTTTTGGACCAGGTACCAACAAGTGAACAGCACCTTGAGCAGATAGTCTGTGTAATGCTTTTGTGAGATTTCCTTGTGTTTGACCTGTTTCTGTAAGGGCTTTATAAATTACTCTTTCTTCGTCATGGCTTTCAGCGTATCCTATTGCTCTGTTGTTATCTCCAGAAACAGTAACACCATCTATTCCATTAGCATTGCCTTTAATTAAATTAGCGTAATTATCGGTCATTTTATGCCAAAACATTACACCTTTACCTTCTCCAGAGCGATAATTTGCCCATTCTAATTCTTCATTTCTTGAGCCTCCAAAACCTAAATGTTCAAAAACAACATAGGCATTAGTGTTAGCTTCCCACACTTTATCTGCATACCACTTCATTTTTGCAACTCTATCAGTTCTATATCCGTTTGTACACGATTCTACATTACTTGCTCCAACTAATGCTTCTGTGCATTCGTTAGTAAATCCTTTTGTTAAATCCCATCTATATCCATCTATTTTGAATTCTTCAATCCAATGCTTAATAGTACGAATTACGTAAGTATTAGTCATGTTTCCTCCAGGTCCTGTTTCTCTGAAGTGATTTAAGTCTGAACCTACACTATAAGAGTGTGCATCAAATCTATTTACATACGGGTTTTGGTTAGATACACGTGGATATCCATTTGACCAACCATCATTATCGGTATCTAACATCCACATTCTTTCTAGTGGAGAGCGACCAAAAACATGATTTAAAGCAATATCTAATACAACCGCAATACCGTTTTGGTGACATAAATCAATAAATTCTTTTAATTTGGTTGGAGGACCATACCGCTTGTCTAAAGCCATGTGATAAACTGTATTGTAGCCCCAAGACATATTTCCTTCAAATTCCATCACTGGCATTAACTTTATGGCAGTAATATTAAGATTTTTGAAATAATTAATTTTATTAATCAAATCTTGATAGGTTCTATTTGAATCAAAATCTCTAATCAAAACTTCATAAAATACTAAATCTTTATAATTTGGTTTTACGAAATTTGTAGTTGCCGAACTCCAATTGTATGTAAAATAATTTGAAGGTCCAGTTTTAAATAAACTTACCTCTCTATCTTGTCCAGGAGCTATTGTATTATAAACAGGTAAATTAGGAAAAACCCCTAAAGAAATAATTTCTGGATCATCATAAGGTGATAAAACTAAAGTAGAAAATGGATCTGCTGTTTTAACTACATTTGGTGAAGTTGCAGGAAGATTTACATTTTGACAAACCCAATATTGATATGCGTAATCTTGTCCAGGTGTTAAGCCAGTAATTTCCAACCAATATTTTGTTGAAAGAGAACTTTCTCTCTTCATTAAATAGGTAGAATTTGGATTCCAATTATTAAAATTTCCAGCTACATAAATAAAATTTTTAAAAGGGACATTTAAAACTAATGTTACTTTTGTAGGATCATTTGGGTCATAATTTAATCCATCTACCATTCCTGCTGGAATAGCTTGAATTGTAGGTGTTGCAGAGATTATTACACTAAATTTAGTAATATAAGTTGTAGTTCCTTGAGTAATTCTTAGTTCATAATTTTTATTGATTGTTACGTTAGAATCTGTATAACTATAATTAGAAACATTTTGTGTGTTTACAGGAGTAGAGTTGCCATTTACATATAAATTATAAGTAGCATTTCCATTTGTGTTTACAGCAGTAATGTTAAAATTTGACCCGCTTGCAAGCAATGTTGTACTGTTTGCTAATGGAGTGTTTAAAGTATATTGAAATGCCCCAACACCAAATACATTGTCATTTGTTTTCTTATCACCACTTCCATCTTTAGGCTTTACTAGGAAACCCATTTTTCCAAAAGTAGTATTGTTATAGAA
>JBILST010000119.1:0-6916 GCA_044371865.1 Flavobacterium sp. | reverse complement strand
AAGAATTCAACACGAAAGAAGTAACGGCGTTTGGTTTATGGACGAAGCTTCTTTGCCAACTTATTCAGTAAATGAGGTTGTTGCGGGTTTTAAAGCTGATGAGTCAATTTTAGTGCGTTCTGAGTTTTTGAATGCTGAAAAACATAAAACAGTTTTATCAAGAGAAGAATCATTAAAAAGATTAGCAGATGCTAAATATGTGGTAGAAGGAGCTAACTTAGTTAGAAACGAATACGGACATAAATTATTTGCAAACTTCTTCTTCTTTATTACTGGATTCCACGGATTCCACGTATTTACAGGAGTATTAATTAATATCATCATTTTCTTTAATGTGTTATTAGGTACTTACGAGAAAAGAAAAAGCTACGAAATGGTTGAAAAAGTTGGATTGTACTGGCACTTTGTCGATTTAGTGTGGGTATTCGTATTTACTTTCTTCTATTTAGTATAATTATATAATAAAAGTATATCATGGCACACGCACACGAATCAAATACAAAAAGAATTTGGGTAGTTTTTGGAATTCTTTCTATCATTACTATCGTAGAGGTTTTATTTGGTATTTATAAACCAAAATCATTATACTTCAATAATTTCTTAGGAATGAATTTGTTGAACTGGTTGTTTATTATTTTAACAATCGTTAAAGCATATTACATTACTTGGGCTTTCATGCACATGGAAGGTGAAAAAAAATGGTTTAGAAGATCTATTGTATGGACAGTTATATTCTTAATCCTTTATTTATGTTTCATTTTACTAGTTGAAGGTGATTACGTTTATGATGTTTACAAGACAGGACATTTAAAGTGGATATTTTAACACTTGTTTCTATAATATAATCCCGATTTACATCGGGATTTTTTTTACTTTTGTATGAACAAAATTAGTGTAACCTAATGAAAAACAAATTAGTTTTAATATCCTTATTCATTTTGCCAATTGCCATTTATTTGGTTTTTTCTACGGCTTCTCATAATTCTCTTTTTTTACCAACAATTTCTAAAAATAATCTAGATATTCCATCGGAATGGTCTAGTTTAGATGGTAATCCACTTTCAATGAAAGGGAAAATTACAATTCTTGGTTTTGTAGGTGAAAATGTTATTGAGAATAGAGGTAATTTCTTTAATCTAAATCAGAAAATCTATAACAAATACAAAGGGTTTAAAGATTTTCAAATGATTATGATCGTTCCTAAAGGCAATGAAAAAAAGTGTCAACAGATAATTGATGAATTAGCTCCTATCACTGGAGAAATGACTGGATGGAAATTTGCGTTTTCTACCCCTGATAGTATTCAAGATTTTTATGATAGCTACAAGTTAATCGGGCAATTGGATGAAAAAAAAGGTACGCCAGCCGTAATTATTGTGGACAAAGAATTAAATCATCGTGGTAGAAAGGGTAAAAACAAAAAAGGAGAAGACGAGTTTAAAGAAAGTTATAATACAATCTCTGCTGCCGATTTGCACAACGAAATGACGGATGATGTAAAAATTATTTTGCGCGAATATCGTTTAGCACTAAAAAAGAATAAAAACGAAAGAAAAGATGATTTTAGAGATAACATCAAAGAAAATATTGAAAAACAAAATAAATAGTAATGAAGAATAAATCATATATTGGAATTTCATTTATTATACTGATTTTCGGAATTTGGGCAGTGCCTAAAATTATTGCTAAATTTCAGAAATCAGATTTAGTTGAAATTGGCCCTGTTCCTGAATTTAAGTTAACAAATCAAAAAAACAAATCTATTTCCAATAAAGATTATTTGGGTAAAGTATATGTAGTGGAGTTTTTCTTTGCAACATGTCCTACTATTTGTCCTAAAATGAATCAAAGTATGTTGCAATTACAAGATGAATTTTATGGGAATCCGAGTTTTGGCTTAGTTTCTATTACTATTGATCCAAGTAATGATACTCCTCAGTTTTTAGATGAACATGCTCGAATGTTAGGGGTAAAACACTATAACTGGAATTTTTTAACTGGAGATAAAGAATATATTTTTAACTTAGCAAATAAAGGATTTAATTTATATGCAGGTGAAAATAATAAAGTAGCTGGAGGTTTTGAACATTCAGGTTTGTTTGCTTTAGTTGATAAAGAAGGTAAAATACGTTGTAGAAAAGATACTCAAGGGAATCCTATTTTATATTACGATGGATTAGATCCAAAAGGAGTAGAAGCTATTAAAGAAGATATAAAAAAATTATTAGTTGAATAATATGGAAACGAATAAAGAAACAAAATTTAATAAATTAATTGTTGTTTTATCAATTGCAATTCCTTTGGTTGTTGCCTTGTTATTTGGTGTCAACCTAAGAAAATTAGGGTTTGATGTGCAACCCCTTTACATTTTGCCTCCAATTTATGCGTCTATTAATGGGGTAACTGCTTTTTTACTAATAGCGGCTGTAGTTGCAATTAAAAATGGTAATCGAAAGTTACACGAATATTTAATGAAATTAGCTATAGCTTGTTCTATCTCGTTTTTGGTAATGTATGTTGCTTATCATATGACATCAGATTCTACAAAATTTGGTGGTGAAGGGGTTATTAAGTATTTGTATTATTTTATTTTAATCACTCACATTTTATGTTCTATTATAATTATTCCATTAGTTTTAACAACATATGTTAAAGCGTGGGCTGAAAAATTTGACAAGCATAAAAAATTAGCTAAAATCACATTTCCAATTTGGTTGTATGTTGCCATTACAGGAGTTATTGTTTATGTTATGATTGCTCCTTATTATGGAAGTTAAAACTCAAAATACCAAAACTCTTCAAAGTATTTTTTTTACAATTGCTTTTTTCATGCTTCCTATTGTGTCCAATGCACAATGCGCTATGTGTAGAGCTGCACTAGAAAGTGAAGAAGGCGGTGTAAAAGCCGAAGCTGTTAACGATGGAATAGTATATTTGATGGCTATTCCATATATTTTAGTTGGGGTTTTGGGGTATGCTATTTACCGATTGAAATACAGTAAAAAGAAGTAGCAATTCCGTCAAGCTGAACTCGTTTCGGCTTCTCAAAACTTAAACTTTGAAATTTCAAGATGCTGAAACAAGTTCAGCATGACAAAAAGATACGGTTTATCTCTTGTATTTTGTATATTCTGACTTCTACTCCATTCCGTCAATACTTATGCTTATTTTTCCAGAAGTAGTAATAAATGCTATGATGGCTTTATCGGTTAGTTCTACTTTTTCAAATTCAAAATCGTTTAAAGTTCCATTTACAAAAACGCCTTTCATAGGAGAATAATTTGTTAAATACGGTTTCATGTTTTGTTTACCTTCTTCTAAATTCCCTTTTATTGAATAGCGGCAGTTTTCTTGAATTTTCTTCAGAATTGGTCCTTGCATTAGCCAGTTTGCCGATTTCATTAAAATGCTTTTAGTATTCAATACATAATCCATTTGATCAAAATAAATTTCTTTGGTGATAGGATTGTAATTTGGTATTCCCACTAAGTAAATAGTACCATTAATACTTCCTAAAACATCTAAAGCGATTATCATTTTGCCGTCTTTTTGCCATAAATCTACTTTTTGAACCACTATCTTTCTACTTCCTGAAGCAAATTCTTGACCTTGAAAATTTTTAGTTACAATTTTACTGGCGCTTTCATAAGTTGATACAGCTACAACCGAAGCCGTAGTGTTGTCAGGAATTGAAGCAATGGGTTTTAATGTAATTTTTGAGGCATCAAATCCGTTTTTTGGTTGTTGTCCTACCATGGTTTGCATATTGCATTTCAATCCCATGTTCATGGTAATTTTTGATTTTGCTAATTTGGCATCTGTAACGTATAATTCCATTGGTACCATTTTAAACCAAGTTTCATATTGTTCACTAGTTAAAAATGGGGTGCTTAATTTTTCTAAAACAGTCAAAACATGCTGTTTAAAATCACAACTTTCATCTATGGCTTTATCAATTTTTCTCGAAATTTTAGATTTAAAAATACTTAATGTTGGATTGATAATGTAAGTAATTGGAACATTTTTGCCAGCCACCAAAATACTTGGGCTTTCGCTCCATTCAAAGTCTTCTAATTTTGAGTTTGTTGTTAGTTTCCAATTGGTTAGATGTGTTTTGCTATTTAGGGTGATGGTTCCATTTAAATTGATTTCTCGTGTGTCATTTAATCCCATAAAATCTGTCCCATATTTGAATTTTGCCCATATTTTTAAAGGTATTACCGAAACAATATTTCCATTTTTTTCAGTAAGTTTAATAGGCGCAGTCTTCCAAATTTTCATTTCGGTTTTATCATCATTTAAAACGGAGTCATTATAGATTAATCCACTTAAGTTTTTATTTAACTGGTGTTCAATTTCTTTTAGTGTTATTTCAACAGGCATAGCCACAAAAGAGGTTTTGTTCTTATAAACAACTGGAGCATCATTTGAAGGGCTTGGTTTTAGTGCCTCTATTTTTTTAGTGGTTCCGCAAGAAATTAATGTTAAAAAGGTGATGCAGATTAGAGTTAAGACTGTAAATGTTTTCATTACTGACGTTATAAGTTCATTTTTTTCGATGTAAAAGTAAAATTTTAATTGATATCTGTAACAAAAATGTAAAATGAAGGTCTTATAAGAAATGAGTAGTAAAGTACATAAAATGACAACAAAAAAAATAATTCTTTTTCTATTGCTAGTTGGTTTGCAACTCTCGGCACAAGATAAGAAATGGACTTTAGAAGAATGTGTAGATTATGCCATTCAAAACAATATATCCATTAAACAGTCTGAATTGGATTTAAAAAATGCTAATATTAATCGAAAAGATGCAGTTGGCGCATTTTTACCTAGTATAAATGGTAATGCATCTCACTCTTGGAATATTGGTTTGAATCAAAATATCACAACGGGATTGTTAGAAAATCAAACTACGCAATTTACCTCTGCTGGCTTAAATGTGGGGATTGATATTTATAACGGTTTAAGAAATCAATTACAATTACGTAAATCAAATTTACAGATTATTGCAAATCAGTATCAAATAACTAAAATGCAAGAAGATATAGCTTTAAATGTAGCAAATGCATACTTGCAGATTCTTTTCAATAAAGAAAATTTAAAAGTTCAATTACAACAGAAAGATTATGATGTAAAACAGTTAGAAAGAACGCAAGAATTAGTTCAAGCTGGTGTGGTTCCAAATGGGGATTTATTAGATATCAAAGCAACTGTTGCATCTGATAACCAAAGAGTGATTGCTGCTCAAAATGCATTGTTAATTTCTAAATTAAGTTTAGCTCAATTGCTAAGACTAGAAGATTTCGTTAATTTTGATATCGATGATAATCAAATCCCATCTTTAAATTCAGAAATATTATTGCAATCGTCTCAAGATATTATGCAAAAAGCAAAAGAAACTAGGACAGAGATTAAAATTGCACAATCAAATCTAGAATTAGCTCAAAAAGATGTTGCAATTGCTAAAGGAGCTTATCAACCTACTATTTCAGGTTTTTATAGTTTTAGTACAAGAGCTGCGTATAGTGATAGAATTGTAGGTTTTCAGCCAGATATTAATAATCCAACATCAATAATTGGTTATGTTGATGGCACAAATCAAGCGGTACTACAACAGAATTTTTTACCAATTTTAGGAAATCCAGATTCAATTATTGATCAATTTAGCAATAATAAAGGTCAAAATTTTGGCTTACAATTAACGATTCCAATCTTTAATGGATTTGCAGCTAGAAATAATGTTCAAAGAAGTAAAGTTGCTTTGGAAAGAGCTAAATTAAATTTAGATCAACAAAATTTAGATGTTGAAAGAACTGTTTTTACTGCTTACAGTGATGCAAGTTCAGCTAAAGAAAGTTATGAAGCAGCTGAAACAACATTATCAGCGAGAAAATTATCGTTTGAATATGCTAAAGCAAGATATGAAGTTGGATTAATAAATGTTTTTGATTTCAATCAAGCGCAAACATTATATGTAAACGCTCAATCTGAAGTGTTGAGAACTAAATACGATTACATTTTTAGAACTAAAATTTTAGAATTTTATTTCGGAATACCATTAATTAAAAAACAATAATAAAAACATAAATACCTAGTCATGTCAAAGAAAACCATATACATTTTATTAGGAAGTGCAATCGGATTAATCTTACTATTAGTTGGGCTTAAAAAAGGTGGCGTTATCGGAAATAATGATGATTCTAAAGTTGTAGAATTGTCAAAAGTAGCGCAAACTACAATTGTTGAAACCGTTTCAGCAACGGGTAAAATCCAGCCTGAAATTGAAGTAAAAATTTCGTCTGAAGTTTCGGGAGAAGTTATTGCTTTAAATGTAAAAGAAGGACAACAAGTTAAAAAAGGTGATTTGTTGGTTCGAATTAACCCTGATTTGTATGAGTCTGGAGTTAATCGTTCTGTAGCATCTATGTCTACTACAAAAGCAGGTTTAAGTCAAGCTGATGCTCAAGTAAAAGAAGCAAAAGCCAATTACGATAGAAATAAAAAATTATTTGAAAAAGGAATTATTTCAAAATCAGAATGGGATAGATTAGTTTCTGCTTATGAAGTAGCTGTAGCCAATAAACAATCGGCTTATTATCAGGTTCAAAGCGCTTCTGCAACAGTAACCGAAGCTAAAGACAACTTAGGAAGAACAACTATTTATGCGCCTGCAGATGGTACAGTTTCTTTGTTGAATATCGAATTAGGAGAGCGTGTTTTAGGAACTCAGCAAATGACGGGAACAGAAATTCTTAGAATTGCGAACTTAAATAACATGGAAGTGGAAGTAGATGTTAACGAAAATGATATTGTGAAAATTAATATCGGAGATTCTGCAAATATTGAAGTGGATGCTTATTTGAAAAGAGAATTTAAAGGAATTGTTACTAGTATTTCAAATTCAGCAAGTGCTGCA